>NZ_CEEDAR010000015.1:0-205977 GCF_979252985.1 Clavibacter sp. AC415
CGGCGCCGCCGCAGGGCACCTCCGGCAGCCGTGGGTCGACCCCGCCGGGCTGCATGGCCCCGACGCACCGCGCGTCGCGTCGGAGGGCGCCGTGCCGACCCCGGCGGGCGCCGGGGCGCCGACGTCGGCGGACCCGGTCACGCAGTCCGACAGCCTGCGCGGGTTCTGGCACCGGGTGAAGCACGCGTTCACGCACTGGACGACGATCCATCTCGCCGCCTGGGAGCTCGCGGACCTACTTCTCAGTCGCGGGCGCGGTCGCCGTGGGCATCATCTGCGCGATCCCCGGCGTGGGCCCCGGCATCTGCGGCATCGCCGGCGCGATCGTGACGCTCCTGGTCGGGGTGACCAACGGAGCGCCCGGCTGCATCCAGCGGGGCTGCTTCCTCTCGGTGCCCGACCTCAAGCACAGCCACTGCGGCTGACTCGCCGCGAGGGGCCGCGCCAGCGCGGCCCCTCGTGGAATCCTGGGGCATGCGCATCGCCTGGGCGGTCGTCCGCCTCCTCACGACCGCGGCCGTGCTCGTCGCCGTCATCAGCCAGTACGCCGTCAGCTCCTCGTACTGGCGGAGCATCGGGGTGGTGGGCATCTGGGGGAAGACGGTCGACTTCCTCATGTACTTCACGATCGAGTCCAACCTGCTGGCCGCGGTCGTCATGGGCATCGGCGCCGTGCGGCTCCTCCGCCGCGGCCCGCTCCCGGGACGCGGCTGGACGACGCTCCGGCTCGCGGCGACCACCTACATGGTGACCACGGGCGTGGTCTACAACCTCCTCCTGCGGGGCCTCCCGACGATCCCCGGCGGGAACCTGCCCTGGTCGAACGAGGTGCTGCACGAGCGGTCGTGCCCGCGCTCGGTGCTGCTCGACTGGCTCCTCGCGCCCGACCGGCGGGCGCTCGGGTACGGCGCGGTCGGCCGGGTCGTCGTCTTCCCGCTGGTGTGGGTCGCGGTCACGCTGGCCCGCGGTCCCGTCACGGGCAACGAGGTCACGGGAGCGGCCACGTACTACCCCTACCCGTTCCTGGATCCCGCCACCGACGCGGGCGGATACGCGACGGTCGCGGTCTGGGTCGTCGTCATCGCGGCGTTCATCTGCGGCATGGCGCTGGCGCTGATCGCCGATCGGGCGGCGGGCATCCCGCGCGATCGCGCACGCGACGGCCTGAGCCGGGTCGCGGCCCCTCCCGCCGCGCGTCAAGGGGCCCCCGGACCCGGACGCCTCGACCTCGTCGGCCTAGCGTCGGACGCACGGACGGCGGCGCATCCGGCCCGCCCCGTCCCGCATCGGACGAGGAGAGGCGAGGCACCATGAAGGCAGTCGTGTGGCACGGCGAGGGTGACATCCGCCTGGACGAGGTGCCGGACCCGAGGATCCAGGAGCCCACGGACGCGGTCATCCGCATCACCCGCAGCGCCATCTCCGGCACCGACCTGCACTTCGTGCGCGGGACCATGTCGGGGATGCGGGAGGGCACCATCCTCGGCCACGAGGCGGTCGGCATCGTCACCGAGGTCGGCGCCCAGGTGCGCGGGTCCTCCCCGGGCGACCGGGTCCTGGTGCGCTCGACCATGTCCTGCGGGGTCTGCCCGCAGTGCCGCGCGGGCAGCACGGCGCAGTGCGGACGTCGCCGACCCCGAACGGGCCCCAGGCCGGCGCGTCGTTCTTCGGCGGCCCCGAGACCACGGGACCCGTGGACGGGCTCCAGGCCGAGCGTACGCGCGGATCCCCTGGGCCGCGCACGACGCTCATCCCGCTGCCGGTGACCGGCGGCGACGACCAGGCGATCCTGCTCAGCGACATCCTCCCCACCGCGTGGTTCGGCGCGGAGCTGGCCGGAATCCGCCCGGGCGACACCGTGGCCGTGCTCGGGGCGGGCGTCGTCGGGCAGCTCGCCGTCGCCAGCGCGTTCCGCATGGGCGCCGGACGCGTCTTCGGCGATCGACCGCGTGGAGACGCGGCTCGCCATGGCGCTCGCGCAGAACGCCGAGGTGGTCCACTTCGAGCGCGAGGACCCGGTGGCCGCGGTGATGGAGGCGACGCTCGGGATCGGCGTGGACGCGGTGATCGACGCGGTCGGCGTCGACGCGCAGCGCCCGCATGCGGGACCCGCCGCCGCGGAGGCCGAGGACCAGGCCGGCTCGTTCGCCGAGGAGGTCGCGCAGGTCGCGCCCGGGGCCTCCCCGCACGGCGGGCTCTGGGTCCCCGGCGACGCCCCGAGCCAGGCCGCGCAGTGGGCCGTGCGGATCGGTGCGGAAGTCGGGGCGCATCGGCATCATCGGCGTCTACCCGCCCCAGCTCACGTCGTACCCGATCGGCGCCGCGACGAACAGGAACCTCACGATCCGCATGGGGAACTGCGACCACCGCCGGGTCACGCCCCCGCTCATCGACCTGGTGGCGTCGGGCGTGCTCGACCTCACGACGTTCATCACCCAGGACGAGGGCATGACGACCGCGATCGACGCGTACGAGCACTTCGACGTGCGCGAGGAGGGCTGGCTGAAGACGGTGCTCGAGGTCGGCTGAGGCGGGCGGCTCCGGGGACGCCGTTCGAACACGTGTTCGAAGATCCGGGCTATGCTCGCGCCATGAGCATCGCGTTCCAGGCCTCCCTCTTCGACGACCTCGAGGCGGCACCCGGCCTCGGCGCGCTCGGCGCGGAGGTCGAGCGGCTCGACCTGGGGCACGGGGCCTGGCTCGACGTCCGGCCCGGCTGGGTCAGCGACTCCGACGCGCTGTTCGAGCGGCTCGTGGAGGACGTCGAGTGGACGGCCGACACGCGGCTCATGCACGGCCGCACCGTGGAGGTGCCGCGCCTGCTGTCGTGGTTCGGCCCCCGCGCCGCGCTGCCGGCGCCCGTCCTCGACCAGGCCCGCGACGCGCTCAACGAGCACTACGGCCGCCCGCCCGGCCAGGTGCTCGAGACGGCCGGGCTGTGCTTCTACCGCACGGGCGACGACAGCGTCGCGTGGCACGGCGACCGCGTGGGGCGCGCCATCGATCGCGACACCATGGTGGCGATCGTGTCGGTCGGGGCGGCGCGCACGCTGTCCCTGCGGCCGAAGGGCGGCGGCGAGGTGCGGCGGTTCCCGCTCGGGCACGGCGACCTCGTCGTCATGGGCGGCAGCGCACAGCGCACGCACGAGCACGCCATCCTGAAGACCACGAAGGCCGTCGGGCCGCGCATCAGCATCCAGTTCCGGCCGGTCTGGCCGAGCTGAGCCGGGTCGGCCCCCGGGCCGCGGAGATCAGGCGAGGACGGGCCCCCACCCGGTCCGGGACGCGGCAGGGGCGGGGTCGACGACCTCGAGGTCGAGTTCGAGGGGGCGCGCGTCCCGCACGACCGCCTCGACGCCCTCGAGCCCGAGGTGCGCGAGGAGCGGGACCCAGAGGCGGCGCAGGCGGTCGGCGGCGTCATCCCGGGGCGCGCGCGTCGAGCCCATGGTGAGGACGCCGAGTGTGGCGCCCAGCAGCACGTCGACGGCGGCGTCGAGGTCCGGCTCGGGCTCGGGGACGCCCTGCATCACGAGCTCGGTGCGCAGGCGCCGGTGCACGAAGTCCTCGACGTCGAAGCGGGGCGCGATGGCGAGGCCGAGTCGCGGCATCTCCTGCCGGAGCCGCACGGCGCCCGCGGCGACGGGACGGACCTCCACCTCGCGTGCCGCGGTCAGCAGGAACACGACGAGCTCCGGGAGGGCGCCCGGCCCGTCGAGCGCAGCCGCGATCCGGAGCCACCGGCGCTCCTGCTCGTCGACCACCGCGTTCGCGAGGGCCTCCTTGGAGGAGAACAGGTGGTACCCGATGGCGGACTTGGGCCGGCCCATGGCCTCGGCAACCCGCGAGAAGGACGTCGCCTCGTAGCCGTACGCGGCGAACTGGGCGCCGGCCGCCTCCACGATCTCCCGGCGGGCACGCGCCACGGCCGCCTGACGCCGGTCCATGTCGCGCTCCCGTCCGCTCCGGGCACCGGAGCGTCCCGGACCGTAGCAGCGCGGATCGACGGGGAGTCGTCCATCAGGTGAACGGCGGGTGCCGCGACGAGGCAGGTGCTCGGGGCGTCACCAGCGGAGCAGCAGCACGTCCGATCCGCCCTCGCGTCCGACGGGCAGGAAGCCGAGCGACGCGTAGAGGGCGCGCGCCCGGTCGTTGCCGTCCTCCACGCTGAGGCTCACCGCCGGCGCCCCGGACGCGCGGACCGCCGCGACGAGGGCCACGAGCAGGGCGCGACCCGCTCCCCGGCCCCGCGCCGACCGGACGAGTGCCATGCCGAGCTCGGGGATGTCGGGGGCCACGAAGCCGTAGCCGCGGTCGTCGTCCCCGAAGAGCCGCGCCCAGGCGGCGCCGACAGGATCCCCGGCGGACACCGCGATCACGCCGACGTCGCCGGGGCGCGGCCAGCCGGAGACGTAGTGCGCGAGCTCCGGCGTCCGCAGCATCCGCCCGCAGGGTCATGGCGCCGTCGTCGCGCCAGTCCATCGACGCCAGGAGCATCTCCTCGAGGAACGGGAGGTCGTCGCCGCGCGCCGGGCGGAGCACGAAGCCGTCGGGCGGTCCGGCACGCGGGACGGCCCGATCGTCGGGGGTCACGCCGGCGTCCCGCCGTCCCCGTCGCGGCGCTCGGCCGCGTCGCCGCCCGCCGCCGCGTCGCTGCCCGCCGCCACGCGCGAGTCCAGCCAGCTGCGGAGGTCGGCGACCACCTCGTCGCGGTTCGTCTCGTTGTAGATCTCGTGCCGCGCGCCCGGGTAGACGATGAGCAGCACGTCGCTGAGGCCCGAGCGCCGGCTGTAGTCGCGCGCGAGCAGCTGCATGCCGCGGCGGCCGCCGAGCGAGTCCTCCTCGCCGCCCTGGATGAGCACGGGCAGGTCGGTGGCCAGCCTCCGGGGCGGGCGGCCCATGATCTGCACCGAGTCGCGCATGCGGTACGGCTTCA
Source organism: Clavibacter sp. AC415 (assembly GCF_979252985.1). Lineage (NCBI taxonomy): Bacteria > Bacillati > Actinomycetota > Actinomycetes > Micrococcales > Microbacteriaceae > Clavibacter > Clavibacter sp. AC415. The sequence continues at coordinate 4,934 of NZ_CEEDAR010000015.1, forward strand.
GCGCGTTGACGTCGAAGTTCCTGTCGTCGGCGCCGAACGCGCGCTGCGCCTCCGGATCCCGCGAGAGCCACTCGAAGCCCGTGGCCGCCGGGTGCCGCCACCGCTTGTTCAGGTCGCCCGTGTTGATGACGCCCGGCATCGCGAGCGACGCGCCGCTCAGCACGAGCCCCGCGTAGAGGTGCGACGCCCGCGCCACGATGCGCTGCGCGAGGAGGGCACCCCAGCTGTGGCCGAGGAGCACGAGCGGCAGGTCGGGCAGGTCCCGGCGGAGCCGCTCGCTCACCAGCTGGATCCCGTCGAGCGCCGCCAGATGCCGCCGGGGCCCCAGCACGCCGATGCCGAGGTGCCCGAGGCCGGTGGCGCCGTGCCCGCGGTGGTCGTCCGCGGCGACCGTGTAGCCCATCGCGTTCAGGTCCTGCGCGAGGCGGGCGTAGCGGAGCGCGTGCTCGCCGACGCCGTGCGCGATGTGCACCACGGCCCGCGGGCGCTCCGCCTCCCACACGTAGTAGTGGAGGGTCACGCCCTCGGCGTCCACGATGGTGCGGTGGTCGGCTCCTCCGGTGGAGCGCTCCTCGTCGGGCATGGATCCAGACTAGGTGCGCCGGGCCGCCCCGCCGGGGATCAGGACTCGCGCGTGATCTCCACCCGCACGAACAGCTTCGACCGGAACGGCCCCGCGTAGATGCCGCGCAGCGGCGCCACGTCGCGGTAGTCCCGGCCCCGGCCGACGAGCACGTGCCGGTCGCCGATGTCGATGAGGTTCGTGGGATCCCAGCCGCGCCACTCGCCGCAGTACCACTCGACCCACGCGTGCGACTCGCCCGTGACGGTCTCGCCGACGGCGGCGTTCGGCCTCGGGTGCAGGTAGCCGCTGACGTAGCGCGCCGGGATGCCGACGTGCCGCAGCGCGCCGATGACGATGTGGGTGATGTCCTGGCAGACGCCGCGGCCCTGCTCCCACGCCTCGCGGGCGGTGGACTGGACGCTGCGTGACGCCCGCCATGTACTCCACCCGCTCCCCGATCGCACGCGCGATCGCGGCGGCCGCCTCGCAGGGCGTGCCCGCCCCGCCGGCGATCTCCTCGGCGAGCGCCCGGACCTCCTCGTGCGGCTCCGTGCGGAGGGTCTGCGCGACCTGCTCCACGTGCTCGGTGGCGCGCTCCACCTCCACCGCGAGGTCGTCCCAGCCGAGCTGGTGCGGCTCGTGCGTCCGCGGGCGGACCTCGACGAGGCTCGTGGCCGTGAGCTCGAGCGACCGGTGGGGGCTCAGGATCTCGAACGAGGAGACGCGGGTGCCGAAGTAGTCGACGTAGCGTGTGGTGCCCGGGCTTCGGCTGGATGTCGAGGTTCGAGAAGAGGACGAACTGGTTCTCGCTCGACACGGGCAGCATCCGCGCCTCGTTGTACGACGCGGTGACCTCGCCCTCGTAGTGGAAGCCGGTCCGGTGGGTGATGCGCAGGCGGTTCACGAGTTCTCTCCGACCCAGCTGGGTGCCGCGTTGGTGGGGAAGTAGCGCTGGCGGACGGCCTCGGAGGTGGCGCTCGTGGCCTCCTGCACGGCGTCCATGAAGCGCGGGAGGTCGTCGAGGATCTCGCCGATCGGCCGGTACTCCAGGTCGCTGCGGATCTGCCCGAGCAGCCGCTGCGCCTGGTCCGACACCCCGAGCCGGTCCGTGCGCGGCTCGATGTCGTGGAGGCACTGCTCGGCCCGGCGGATCGAGTGCGTGATGGACCGGGGGAAGAGACGGTCGAGCAGCAGGAACTCGGCGGCGTTGCGGGCGCTCGGCACGCCGCGGTACGTGCGGAGGTACGCCTCGTACGCGCCGCAGGAGCGGAGGATCGTGGTCCACGACGGGCCGCTCGCCTCGGTGAGCGCGCGCGTGGCGAGCAGGCGCGCGGTCATGTCCGCGCGCTCGATGGAGCGCCCGAGAGTGAAGAACTGCCAGGCCTCGTCGCGGCTCGTGCCGGACTCGACGAGCCCGACCGCGAGGGCCGAGCGCTCCCGGACCCAGCCGAAGAACTCGTGCACGCGGTCGTTCGCGATCTTCCGCGGCATCCGGGCGCGCGTGGTGTTGAGGCACTCCCACAGCTCGCTCGACACGATCTCGCGGGCGCGGCGGGCGTTCTCCCGGGCGGCGCCGAGCGAGTACGCGATGGACGCCGGCTGGGTGCGGTCGACCGCGAGGAGCGCGAGCACGTCGTCCCGCCCGAGCACGTCGTCGGAGGGGACGTCGCTGCCCATGACGCTGAGCAGGGAGCGGCAGGCGGTGTCCTCGTCGATCCACGGGTCCTCGAGGAGGAGCTGCAGGTGGACGTCGAGGATGCGGGCCGTGCCGTCCGACCGCTCGATGTAGCGGCCGATCCAGAACAGCGACTCGGCGATGCGCGACAGCATGGGCATCAGCGGTCCCCCTCGGCGGTGGTGGCGGGCACGGCGGCACGGGCGGCGGCCGGTCGGGTCGGAGCGGGCACGGGGGCGGGCGTGCTCGCGGCCTGCTGCTGCTGCTCGTGCTGGTCGCGGTTCCGCGGCCGGTCGTGCGGCGACTGGTCGGGCGCCTTCTCCCCGGCCACGATGATCGGGATGGACGTGGTGACGGCGGCCTGGTCGGCCACGAGGGTCTGCACGCTGCGCTCGCGCGTCGCCGCGGGGAAGCCGCCGTCGCCCACGACCCAGGTGTCCTTGGACCCGCCGCCCTGGCTGCTGTTGACCACGAGCTGGCCCTCGGGGAGCGCGACGCGCGTGAGCCCGCCGGGCAGCACCCAGATGTCGCGCCCGTCGTTGACCGCGAAGGGGCGGAGGTCGGCGTGGCGGGGGCGCATGCCGTCCTCCACGAGGGTGGGGATGGTGCTCAGCTGCACCACGGGCTGCGCGATCCAGCCGCGCGGGTCCTTCAGCAGCCGCGCGCGGAGCTCCGCGAGCTCGCCCGCGGGAGGCGGCCGGACCGACGACGAGGCCCTTGCCGCCGGATCCGTCGACGGGCTTCACGACGAGCTCGGGCAGCCGGTCGAGCACCTCCTCGAGCGAGTCGGGCTCCTCGAGGCGCCAGGTGTCGACGTTCGGGATGATCGCGTCCTCGGACAGGTAGTAGCGGATGAGGTCCGGCAGGTACGTGTAGACGAGCTTGTCGTCGGCGACGCCGTTGCCGACCGCGTTCGCGATGGTGACGTTGCCGAGGCGCGCGGCGAGCATGAGGCCGGGCGAGCCGAGCATGGAGTCGGCGCGGAACTGCAGCGGATCGAGGAACTCGTCGTCGACGCGGCGGTAGATGACGTCGACGCGCATGGGGCCGCCGGTGGTGCGCATCCAGACGCGGCCGCCGGAGCAGAACAGGTCGCGGCCCTCGACGAGCTCGACGCCCATGAGGCGGGCGAGCAGCGTGTGCTCGAAGTAGGCGCTGTTGTAGACGCCGGGCGTGAGGACGACCACGTTCGGGTCCTCGACGCCGTCGGGCGCGCTCGCGCGGAGGGCCTGCAGCAGCTTGTTCGGGTAGTCGCCGACCGGCCGGACCCGCATGGAGACGAAGAGCTCCGGGAGGGTCTGCGCCATGACGCGGCGGTTGGAGATGACGTAGCTGACGCCCGAGGGGACGCGCACGTTGTCCTCGAGGACGCGCATCTCGCCGGCCTCGTCGCGCACCAGGTCGATGCCGGAGACCTGGATGCGGACGCCGTTCGCGGGATCGATGCCGGCGGCCTGGCGGTGGAAGTGGCTCGACGAGCTGATGAGGCGCGCCGGGATGACGCCGTCGCGGATCGCGCGCTGCGGCCCGTACACGTCGGCGAGGAACGCCTCGAGCGCCCGGACGCGCTGCGCGACGCCCTTCTCGAGCCGGCTCCACTCGGCCTGCTCGATGACGCGGGGCACGGCGTCGAGCGGGAAGGGCCGCTCCTCGCCCGCGAAGTCGAAGGTCACGCCCTGCGCGAGGTAGCTGGTGGCGAGCGCGTCGGTGCGGTCCTTCAGCTCCTCCTTGGTCATGCGGGAGAGCGCGGCATGGATCTCGCGGATACGCGGCCCGCGCGACGGCGGGCTCCCCCTGCACCGGCGGATCCCGGAACATCTCGTCGAACGGCATCGCACCGCCGGACGCGCGTCGCGCGGCGGCGAGCGTGCCGTAGCCCTCGAGACAGATCACCCATGGCCGGAGCCTAACCGGGGCGTGTGTCGCGGGTGTTTCGGGGTGCGGCCGGCGGACGGGCCCGCCGGATCAGGCGTCGGTGCGCTTGAGGATGTGCGCCGGGATGGCGATGGACGCCGACACGAGCAGGATGCCGGCGAAGAAGCTCAGCAGCTCGAAGCCCTCGATGCCAGAACGCGAACGCGAACAGCGCCATGCCGCCCAGGAAGAGGGCGAACGCGATGATGAAAGCGACGATGTTCACGAGGGCACCTGGATCCGTTGGTCGAGACTGGGGGCGACCGCGGGCCTCGGGGGCCGACGCGATCCCTCCCGAGTCTACGAGATCCCGGGCCGGGCGTCAGCGCGCGGCCTGCTCCGGGCGGATCCCCCGGCGAGCGCCTGGAATGCGCGCTGCGGGCCGGGCGAGCGCGTGAGCGACGAGGCGACGGCGTCGAGCGCGGCGCGCTGCATCCCGGACGGGGCCAGCAGCCGCTTGGCCGCCTGCCGCAGCTCGGTGACGGTGGCGACGTTCGGGGCGAGCGCGAGGCCGAGCCCCGCGTCCTCGAGGGCGGCGGCGCCCGCGAACTGGTCGGTCGACAGCGGCAGCACGAGCATCGGGACGCCCGCGGTCGCCGCCTCGGTGACGGAGTTGTTGCCGCCGTGCGTGACCGCGAGGTCCGCATGGCCGAGGAGCGTCACCTGCGGGAGGAACGGGCGCACGAGCCAGTCGGACGGGAGGTCGCCGAGCTCGGCCGGGTCGGTGGATCCGGTCGCGAGTGCCACGCGCACGTCGAGGTCGCGCAGCGCCTGGGCGATGCGCGCCAGGACGTCGCCGCGCACCGAGAGGAAGCTGCCGAGCGACACGTAGACGATGGGGTCGCCGCCGGCGTCGATCCAGTCCTGCACCTCCGCCTCGGGGGCCTCGCGGCGGACCGCCGAGCCGATGAACGCGTGCGGGGGCAGCAGCTCGGAGCGGTCGGGGTCGTGCAGCTCCTCCGGGTAGTTGAGCAGGAGCACGTCGCCGGCCTCCGCGAACGCGTCGCGGCTCGGGCGCATGGCGGGCGCGAGGACCGCGAGGGCGTCGTTCCACTGCGCGGTGAAGCGGTCGCGCACGCGCACGCACAGGGCGTGCAGCTCGTCGAGGTCCTCCTCCTCCGGCTCGAACGCGGCGGGCCAGGCAGGCGGGAAGCCGTAGACCTCGTCGCCCACGGGCAGCGCGCTCGGGTGGCCGAGCACGACGTCCGCGTGCCGGGTGCCCGAGGCGAGGAGCGCGAGGCGGGCGCTGAACGCGAGGTGGTCGACGATGACCTGGTCGGGGCGCACCTCGTCGAGGATCCGCTGCACGGCGCGGGCGGTCTCCACGGGCTCCCAGAGCAGGTCGTCGCTGCGCGCCTCGGCCTGGAAGCGCAGCGTCTCGACCATGCCGCGGCGCGTGGCGGCGAAGAAGCCGCGGAGGGCGTCGTCCTCGCCGGTCGGCTGGTCCTCCGCCTTGATGGTGCCGGGGTTCGACCCGCGGCCGAGGCGCAGGTCGATGCGCTCGAAGCCGGAGGCCTCGACGATGCCGGCGGTGGCGGATCCGGTCGCCACCACCACGCGCTCGCCCGCCCGCTGCCAGGCCGACGCGAGCGTGAGGAGCGGGAAGAGGTGGGACGCGTAGTCCGGGCTGATGACGAGCAGGGTCATGAGGCGCTGAGCTCCCAGAGGGTTCGGTCGTCGGCTGCGGCGACGTCGCGGTAGACGCGGGACAGGGTGCCCGCCATGGCCTGGATGGTGAAGGTGCGGGCGACCATGTCGCGGGCGCGGTCGGCGGCCGCCTCGGCGCCCGGGCCGGCCGCGATGTCGAGCGCGCGGGCGACGCCGCGGGCGAGGGCCGCGGGATCCGCGGTGTCGACGAGGAGGCCGGTCACGCCGTCCTCCACGTACGTCGCCGGTCCCCCGGACGCGGGCGCCACGACGGGCAGGCCCATCGACATCGCCTCGAGGAGCGCGACGCCGAACTCCTCCTTGATGCTCGCGCACGCGTACGCCCCGCCGACGGCCGCGAGGCCGGGGCGCCCGTAGCGGACGGCCGCGAGCCAGCGCGTGACGGTGTCGTTGCCGCGGTGCCCGGCGAGCAGGAGGCCGTGCGGCGCGAGCGCGGCGGCGATCCCGCGCGGGTCGGCCCCCTCGGCACCCGGGTCCGCGCCGGGGACGGCCTCGGCGATGCGCGCCAGCTGGTCGCGCTCCTCCGGGCTCGGCGAGTCGAGGTCCCCGCCGACGACGAGCAGGTTCGCGCGCCGGCGGAGCGCGGGATCCGACGCCCACACGTGCGCGAGCGACGCCATGCCCTTGACCCGGGCCAGACGGCCGACCGAGATGACGAGCGGCAGGCCGCGCCGCTCGGCGGGCAGCGCCGCGAGCAGCTCGTCGAGCTCGACGAAGGCACGCGCCGGGGCGCCGTCCGCGTCGGCCCCGAGCATCGCGTCGTCGCGCGAGCGCTCGATGGCGGACACGTCGATGCCCTCCGCGACGACGCTGTGGCGCTCGGGGTGGGCGTCCACGTCGATGCCGACGAGACGTCGCATGTCGCGCCTCAGCTCCGGACGCGGGAAGAGGACGGTGTGCGCGGCGTCGGCGGCCAGGCGCTGCACGAGCCGCACGCGGAACCAGTAGTGCTCGCGCTCGTCGACGGCGCCGAAGCCGTCGCGGGTGAGGGCGCCCGAGCGGTCGAGCGCGTCGACCACGCCGTGCGGATCCGGTGCTGACCGTGAAGACGACGGGGATGCCGAGCTCGCGCGCGACGGTCGACGCCGCGAGCGTGCCGACGTCGGCCATGCGGAGGTGCACGGCGTCGACGCGGCCGGCGGCGCGCAGCACCCGGCGGATCCCCCGCTCGGCCTCCACGCGGTGCGGCCAGGCCTCCGGGAGCGGGCGCGGGCCGCCGAGCATCGGGACGTGCGCGAAGACGTGCCCGTCCTCGCCGGCGGTGACGCGGGCGAGGGAGGCGAGGGTCTGGTCGGGGGTGCCGCGGGACAGCGTGATGACGCGGTCGACCGCCCGGTCCGCGGCCAGGGGGTCGAGCGCGCCGGCCGTCGCCGCGGCGCCGACGGACGCTCCGGCGCGATCCACCAGCGCGTCGCCGAGGCGCACCAGCAGCGTCGCGATGCCGCCGTTGTCGCCCGCGCCGACGTGGGTGAGGCCCGCGTCGATGTCGGCGTGCAGGAAGAGCTGGACGACCGTGAGGCCGGTACGGGCGGGCGCCTCGACCGGGTCGTCGTGCTGGCGCGCGATGTCGAGCACCGCGAGGCGGGCGACCGCGGCCACCTCGTCGTCGCCGCGGGCGAGGTCGGAGACGATGGCGAGCACGGTGACGCTCGCCGGCCGGTCGCCGAGCGCGGCCACGGCCGCGCACCGGGTGAGCGTGCCCTCCCCGCCGTCCTGCACCACGCGGAGCAGCACGCGCTGGGCGATGCGGCCCGCGACGAGGCCGACCGTCTCCACGAGGCGCGACCGCGCGCCGTCGCCGCGGATCCCGAGCAGCGCGCTCTCGAGCGCCAGCGACACGTGCTCGGGGCTGGAGCCCGCCCACTGCTGCAGCGTGCGCTGCGCGAGCATGCCCGGGAAGCCGCCCTCGACGACCATGGCGACTAGGCCCGCGACCGCGTCGAAGCGCGGCAGGCGGGTGCCGAACGCCCAGGCCGCGTGCTCGCGGATCCACCGGGTGTCGTGGTCGAGGAGCGCCACCAGCGCGAGGTCGGCGGTCTCGTCGAAGACCTGCGCGAGCGCGTGGATGGCGGCGACCGCGGTGAGCTGGTCGGCGGGGTCCTCGGCGGCGCGGGCGAGGAGGCGCACCGCGCGTCCGCCGCCGTCGCGGCTGGCGGCGACCGTGAGCTCGTCGGCCTCCTGCATCACGTCGAGGATGCGCGCGGCGTGCGCGACCTGGTCGAGGCTCGTCTGGATCCCCATGCTCGTGTCCCCTCTCCGGGCCCGCACTACTCCTGCGACGGAGCCGTGAGGCGCCTCACGCGGGAGCGTTCGCATCCGGGACAGCCTCCCGGCCCTCGCGAGTATTCCCCAGTCGTCTGCGAGAACTCCAGGGCGGCGTCGCCCGCGGACACGGCGGGGGCCGCGCGTACGCTGGCGGCCATGCCCCGTCCCGCGCCGCCCGTCCCGCAGATCCGCTTCGGAATCGTGGGGAGCGGCTGGCGCAGCGCCTTCTTCCTCCGCATCGCCCGCGCCCTCCCCGCGCGCTTCGCCGTCACGGGGCTCGTGACGCGGAGCGCCGACACCGGTCGCGCGCTGGAGGCGGAGTGGGGCATCCGCACCTTCCGGACGGTCGCGGAGATGCTCGCGGCCGAGGCGCCGTCGTTCGTCGTCGTGTCGGTCCCGCGCTCGGCCGCGCCGGACGCGATCGCGGACCTCGTCGACCGCGGGGTGGCCGTGCTCACGGAGACCCCGCCCGGCGAGACGGTGGAGGACCTCGAGCGGCTCGACGCGCTCGTGCGGCAGGGCGCCCGGATCGAGGTGGCCGAGCAGTACCCGCTCTCCCCGCTCCTCGCCGCGCAGCTCGCCATCGCCGCATCGGGTCGCCTCGGACGCATCAGCCAGGCCACTGTCGCGCAGTGCCACGACTACCACGGCGTCCGCGTGATGCGGCGCGCGCTCGGCATCGGCTTCGAGGACGCGACCATCACGGCCTCGCGGTTCTCGTCTCCGATCGTCGCCGGGCCCGACCGCGACGGCGACCCCGTGCGCGAGGAGATCGTCACGGCCGTGCAGACCACGGCGCGGTTCGACTTCGGCGACCGCCTCGGCGTCTACGACTTCGGCGACCGTCAGTACTTCTCCTGGATCCGCCGCAACCGGCTCCTCGTGCGCGGCGAGCGCGGCGAGATCGTCGACGAGCACGTGAGCTGGCTGCTCGACGCCACGACGCCGACCTGGGCCGACATCACGCGCGTCGAGACGGGCCAGGGCGGGAACCTCGAGGGGCTCCACCTCCGCGGCCTGCTGCTCGGCAGCGAGTGGGTCCACCAGAACCCCTTCGCGCCCGGACGGCTCGCGGACGACGAGCTCGCGATCGCGCAGTGCCTCGTCGACATGCACGCGCACGCCGCCGGCGGACCGTCCACGAACTCGCTCGCGGAGGCGTCGCAGGACCACCACCTCGCGCTCCTCATGCACGAGGCCGCGACCACGGGGAAGCCCGTCCGCAGCACGCGGCGGGCCTGGGCGGACTGACGCGCGAGCGCCCCGCGCCCGCTCCCCGTTCCCCTGCTCCTCCCTCGATCAGGAAGGCACGTCATGCGCATCGACCTCACCGGATCCACCGCCCTCGTCACGGGCTCGACGCAGGGCATCGGCTACGCCATCGCCGAGGGCCTCGCCGACGCGGGCGCCCGCGTGGTCGTCAACGGCCGCGACGCGCAGCGCACCGACGCGGCCCGCGACCGCCTGCGCGCCGCGCACCCCGACGCGCACGTGGAGTCGCTCGCCGCCGATGTCGCGACCGAGGACGGCGCCGCCCGCGCCGTCGAGCTGTTCCCCGACGTCGACGTGCTCGTCAACAACCTCGGGATCTTCGGCGCCGCGGACCCGCTCTCCATCAGCGACGACGAGTGGCGGCGCTACCTCGAGGTCAACGTGATCGCGGCCGTGCGCCTCACGCGCGCCTACCTGCCGGGCATGATGGCGCGCGGCTGGGGGCGCGTGCAGTACATCGCGAGCGACTCGGCCGTCGTGACGCCGGCGGAGATGATCCACTACGGCGTCTCCAAGACCGCGCTCCTCGGCGTCTCGCGCGGCTTCGCGAAGGCGGCGGCCGGATCCGGCGTCACGGTCAACTGCGTCATGGCCGGGCCCACGCACACCGGCGGCGTCGAGGAGTTCGCGCGCGAGCTCGTGGGCGACGACCTCCCCTGGGCGGAGGCCGAGCGCGAGTTCATGCGGCGGCACCGGCCGCAGTCGCTCATCCAGCGGCTCATCGAGCCCGAGGAGATCGCCCACATGTGCGTCTACCTCGCGTCGCGGCAGGCGTCGGCGACGACCGGCGGCGCGCTCCGGGTCGACGGCGGGTACGTGGACGCGATCCTGCCGTAGGGGCTCCGGCGGGCGGCCGTCCGGTCAGCCCGCGAGGTGCCGCCGGATCGCCTCGACGCCCGCCTCGACCTCGCGGAACGAGGTCGTCAGGGGGCTGAGGCCGAGGCGGAGGCCCGACGGGGCGCGGAAGTCGGGGATCACGCCCTCCTCCCAGAGCGCGCCCACGATCTCGCGGAAGCGCTCGTGGTCGACGCTCACGTGGCTGCCGCGGCGGTCGTCCTCGCGCGGGCTCGCGACGCGGACGCCGAGCGGCACCAGGTCGCGGTCGACGAGGTCGAGGGCGAACCGGGTAAGCGCGAGCGACTTCGCGCGGATCGCGTCGATGCCGGCCTCCTCGATGAGGGCGATCATGTCCTGCATCGCGAGCATGCCGACGATGGGCGGGGTGCCGCTGAGGAAGCGGCGGATCCCGTCCGCGGGCACGTACTCCGGCCCCATCGCGAAGACGTCCTGCGCGCCCATCCAGCCCTGGATCGGCTGGCGCAGCTCCGCCTGCAGCTCGCGCCGCACGTAGCCGTGGGCCGGGGCGCCGGGGCCGCCGTCGAGGTACTTGTAGCTGCAGCCCACGGCGAGGTCGACGCCCCACGCGTCGAGCTCCGTGGGGGATGACGCCGACCGAGTGGCACGTGTCCCAGAGCACGAGGGCGCCCGCGTCGTGCACGATGCGGGTGATCCCCGGCACGTCGGCGAGGAACCCGGAGCGGTAGGCGACCTGGCTGAGCACCACGAGCGCGGTCCGCTCGCCCACCGCGTCGGCCACGAGCGCCGGCGTGACCCCGGAGTCGGGCGCCACGTCGATCCAGCGGATCGTCATGCCGCACTCCTCCGCGACGCCCTCGAGCACGAAGCGGTCGGTGGGGAAGTTGTCGGTGTCGATGACGAGCTCGTCGCGACCCGGGCGGGCGCGGACGGCCGCGCGCACGAGCTTGTAGAGGATCACCGTGGTGGAGTCGCCGATGAACGTCTGGCCGGCCGCCGCGCCGAGCGCCACCCGGCCGAGGTCGTCGCCGATGCGCGTGGGCATCGCCAGCCAGTCCTCGTCCCAGCCGCGGATGAGGCGGCCGCCCACTGGTCGCGCACGAAGCCGGCGACCCGGTCGACGGACGCGCGGGTCGGGCGGCCGAGCGAGTTGCCGTCGAGGTAGGCGACCACGTCGTCGGACGCCACGAAGAGGTCGCGGAAGCGCGCGAGCGGGTCGCGGGCGTCGAGGTCGGCGGCGGCGGGGATGGCCGGGAGGACGGGTGCGGGTGCAGGTGCGGGTGCGGGTGCGGGTGCAGGTGCGGGGAGCGGGTCGGTGCGGGTGCGGGTGCGTCGGGTGTCACGGTCGCAGCCTACGGTCCGGCGCGGCGGCGCGGCCGGGCGGCGGACGCGGGGTGGCCCCGCACGAACGGGCTGGCGGCGGCCGACGCGCGAACGGCCCGGCTGCGGCCGACGCGCGATCGAACCGACGGCGCGGACCGCGGTCAGCCCGCCGGTGGCGCGACCCGCGCCGCCCACTCCCGCACGACGGCCTCGATCGCCGGGCGGGCGTCGCGCACCTGGTCGACGCTGCGGAAGGCCGCGATCGACCGGTCGGGTGCCGCGGCGCGGAGGAGGCGCGGGATCCGCGACCCGGACGGCGCCCAGGTCCGGCCTCGGCCGGGCGCCCGCGTGCAGGATCAGGAGCACCTCGTCGGGATCGCGGAGCGCGAGCGTGGCGAAGTGGTCGTCGAGCGCCCAGCTGGGCGCGTTCCACTTCCACGACTCGACGGCGTCGGGGCGCGCCGCGGACACCGCCGCCCGGAGCTCGGCGATCGCCTCCGCGAGCGGATGGGCACGCGCGGCCAGCCGGTCCTCCACGTCGCGGCGCGACGCCTCCGGATCCATCCGCGCCACGCGCCCGCCTCCCCTAGCCGACCCGGAAGTAGTAGGCGTCGGACAGCGTGCCCGGCGCCGTCGCCCACAGGCCGTCCGCGGCGCCGTCGATCGGGATCTCGATGACCACGTTGCCGGTCGCCGTGCCCAGCGGGTCCAGGAGCTCCCCGTTGTCGGTGAACGCCGGCGCCGGGGCGAGCACGAAGCTGTCCGCCGCCGAGTACTGCGATCCGTCGGCGGCGAGGAAGCCCACCGCCAGCTCCGACAGCGGGTCGCCCGAGGTCGCACCGAGGTAGGTGGCCGTGACCGGGACGACCGCGTACTGCATGCCCTCCGCGGGGGCCTCGTTGGTCGGATCCGCCGCGAGCACCTCCGCCGTCGCGTCGAGGACCGGGGTCCCCAGCACGACCTGCCACTCCGGTCCGTCGAGGCCCTCGCCCGTGACGGGGGTGCCGATGGGCAGCGGGTCGTCGGGGCTGGTGCCCGGCAGCGCGGCGTCCTCGCCGGTGCCGGCGTCCTCGTCCTCGCCGGGGATCGGCTCGGGGCTCGCGAAGCCGCTGTCGGCGCCCGCGGACTCCACCGCCTCCGTCACCGAGGACACGAACGCGAACGTGTAGACGATCGCCAGGACGATGCTGAGGACGAAGCCCACGCCGCCGAGGACGATCCCGCTCACCGCGAGGGGCTTGCCGTCCATCCGGCGGACGAGCGACACGATGCCCAGCACGACCGCGACGACGGCCGGCACGAACACGGCGTAGTTGAGGACCGGGATGAAGGCGCCGAGGAAGGCCGCGATGCCGACGACGAGCGCCGCGATGGCGAGGCCCTTCCCGCCGCGGGGGCGCGGCGGCGCTCCCGTGACGTAAGGAGGGGCAGCGGCGGAGGGCGGAGCGGCGGGCGTAGGACGGGTCGCCCCGGCGGGCGGGCCGGCGTACGGCGGGGCGCCGGCGTAGGACGGGTCGCCGGCCTGCGACGCGGCGCCGGCGGGCGGGGCGTAGCCCGCGGCACCGGTGGCGTCCTCGCCGGAGGGGCCGGTCGCGCCGTACCCGGCGGGCGGATGCGGCGGCGGGGGATCGCCCGCCGCCGTGCCGGGGCCGCGGTGCCCGGGGCCGCAGTGCCCGGGGCCGCAGTGCCCGGGGCTCCGCGGCGGGCACCGCGGCAGGTGCCGACGGCGCGGACGACGTCGCGGACGACGTCGCGGACGACGGCGTCACGTCCGCGACGCCGTCTCCGCCTCCGTCTCCGCCAGCCGGTCCGTAGGGGCTCGTCGTCCCCTCCGCCGAATCCGAATACGACTCCGCCGGCGCGGACCGTGCGTCGCCCGCCGGCGCTCCCGCGGTGCCCGCCCCGTCCGGGTCGGTGCCGTCGGCCTGCGGCTCGTGGGGCTGGGGTCCGCCGTCCCGCTCGGGGTCGCGCTCATCGCTCATGTGTCGTTCCTAGTGGAGGGGGGTGCCGCTCGGGCACGGATGCGGGCGAAGCGCCCCGAAATGGGGGCCGGACCCGCGCGGCGGGGCCGTTCCCGGCGCGCGCGGCACCCGCCGGACGTTCCGTTAACCTCGGGGGCGTGCCCCAGCCCGCGTGGACCCCCGACGGCCCCGACCTCGTGATCCACGGCGAGAACCTCGAGGCCGTCCGCGCGCTCCCCGACGGCGCCTTCCAGCTCATCTACCTGGACCCGCCCTTCAACACGGGCCGCACCCAGGAGCGCCAGAACCTCACCGTGACGCGCACCCCGGATCCGGCTGTCGACGCGGCCACCGCCGACCGCGCCAGCGGCACGGACCCGACGAGCGGCACCGACCCCGCGAGCGGCACCGACGCGGCCGCCGGCACCGGCGCGGAGGAGACCGCGCCCGCCCTGGCGCCCGCGAGCACCGCGACGCCCGAGCCCGCCCGACCGCCCGGTGCGCGCGTCGGCTTCCAGGGCCGCAGCTACGACTCCGTGAAGGGGCTCCTCTACGGCTTCGACGACTCGTTCGCCGACTACTGGGAGTTCCTCGAGCCGCGCCTCATCGAGGCGTGGCGGCTGCTGGATCCCACCGGCACGCTGTACCTGCACCTCGACTACCGCGAGGTGCACTACGCGAAGGTGGTGCTCGACGCGCTCTTCGGCCGCCGCTCGTTCCTCAACGAGATCGTCTGGGCCTACGACTACGGCGCGAAGTCGCGGCGCCGCTGGCCCGCGAAGCACGACACGATCCTCGTCTACGTGAAGGACCCGCTCCGCTACCGCTTCGACTCCGCGGAGGTGGACCGCGAGCCCTACATGGCGCCCGGCCTCGTGACCCCGGAGAAGCGCGAGCGCGGCAAGCTGCCCACGGACGTCTGGTGGCACACGATCGTGTCGCCGACCGGCCGCGAGAAGACCGGGTACGCGACCCAGAAGCCGCTCGGCGTCCTGCGCCGCATCGTGCAGGCCTCGAGCCGCCCGGGCGACTGGGTGCTCGACTTCTTCGCCGGGTCCGGGACCACGGGCGCCGCTGCCCGCGAGCTCGGCCGCCGCTTCGTGCTGGTGGACGAGAACCCGCAGGCCCTCGAGGTGATGCGCGCCCGGCTGCACGGCGGCGGCACGGGTCTTCGTGACGCCCGGGAGGCATCGCCGACCGCTCCTGACGCGCGCCGCGGCGGGGCCGCCCGTGCTGCCGGCTACCCCTGCTGCGCGAGCGCGAACGGCAGCACGCGCGTGGCGCCCGCCTTCCGGAGCAGGCGCCCCGCGACCGTGAGCGTCCATCGCGTGTCGACCAGGTCGTCGACGAGGAGCACGGGCCGGGGATCCGCCGTGAGGTCGTCGGCCAGGTGCGCGGGCACCTGGAACCTCGGGTGGACGCGCCCCAGCCGGTAGACGCTGTTGCCGCGGGCCGCGCCGGGGGCGCCGGGATCGACGAGGTCGAGCGAGCCGAGGAACGGCAGCCGCCCGACCTCGGCGATGCGCTGGGCGAGGCTCCCGACGAGCTGCGGCCGGGCGGCGGAGGGCACGTGCACGACGGCCCGGGGGCGCTCCGCCCAGCCCCACTCCGCGAGCACGCGCACGCAGGCGGCGACGAGCGCGTCGTCGACGGGGCCGTCCTCCTCGCCGGAGGCGAAGACCGTGCGGAGGCGCCCGCCCCAGCCGAGGTCGGTGAGGCGGGCGAGGGCGCGGCCCTCGTCCACCTGCTCGCCGGCCGCGATGGCGCCGCTGAGCGGCACCCCCACGCTCGACGCGCCCGCGGGCCAGCGCAGCCGCGGCTCGATCGGCAGGCCCACCCTGTCGAGCGCCTGCGACGCGGTGGCCGACGCCTGCTGGTCGAGCGACGACGGGTACCACGCCCCGGCGCACCGGTCGCAGCGCCCGCAGGGCGCGGCGGTGTCGTCGTCGAGCTGGCGCTGCAGGAACTCCATGCGGCAGCCGAGCGTGGTCTCGTAGTCGAGCATCGCCTGCTGCTCGCGGACGCGCGCCGCGGCGACCTGCTCGTACCGGGCCCGGTCGTAGACCCACGGGACGCCCGTGGCCGACCAGCCCGAGGTGTCGCGGCGCACGGCCCCGTCGACGTCGAGCACCTTCAGCAGCAGGTCGAGCCGGCTGCGGGAGAGGCTGACCCGTGACTCGAGCGCGGGTACCGACAGCGGCCGGTCGCTCTCGCCGAGGGCCTGGATGACGGCGGCGGCCTGCTGCTCGTCCGGCATGGAGGCGGTGGCGAAGTACTGCCAGATGTCCGGATCCTCGCGGCCGGGCAGGAGCAGCACGTCGGCATCGGCCGACCCGCGCCCCGCGCGGCCGACCTGCTGGTAGTAGGAGACGGGCGACGACGGGGCGCCGAGGTGCACGACGAAGCCCAGGTCGGGCTTGTCGAAGCCCATGCCGAGCGCGCTCGTGGCGACCAGCGCCTTCACCTCGTTGCGCTGCAGCTCCCCCTCCGCCTGCTCGCGGTCCGCCGGGTCGTCGCGGCCCGTGTAGGCCGTGACCGCGTGGCCGGCGTCGCGCAGGAGCCGCGCGGTGTCCTGGGCGGCGGAGACCGTGAGCGCGTAGATGATGCCGCTGCCGGGCAGCTCGTCGAGGTGGCTGAGGAGCCACCCGAGTCGGTCCCTGCTGCTCTCGAGCCGGAGCACGCCGAGCCGCAGCGACCGGCGGGCCAGCGGACCGCGGATGGTGACCACGGGCACGCGCTCGGTCTCCACGGCGCCGCCTCCCGTGGATCCGACGCTCAGCTGCTCCTCGACGTCGGCGACGACGCGCGAGTTGGCGGTGGCCGTGGTGGCGAGCACGGGCACGCGCTCGTCGACCGAGGAGATGAGGTCGCGGAGGCGGCGGTAGTCGGGCCGGAAGTCGTGCCCCCAGTCGGAGATGCAGTGCGCCTCGTCGACCACGAGGAGGCCGAGGCGGGCCCGCAGCGCGGGCAGCTGCTCGTCGCGGAAGCGCGGGTTGTTGAGGCGCTCCGGCGAGACGAGGAGGAGGTCGACCTCGTCGGCGTCGAGGGCCCGGAGCAGGTCGTCCCACTCGTGCGCGTTGCTGGAGTTCATGGCGACGGCGCGGACCCCGGCGCGCCGGGCGGCGGCGACCTGGTCGCGCATGAGCGCGAGGAGCGGGGAGACCAGCAGCGTGGGCCCGAGGCCCTGCTGCCGGAGGAGGAGGGTCGCGACGAAGTAGACGGCGGACTTCCCCCACCCGGTGCGCTGCACGACGAGGGCCCGGGACCTGTCCTGGACGAGCGCCTCGATGGCCTCGAACTGCCCGTCGTGGAAGTCGGCGCCCGCGACGCCGACCAGCCGGGACAGGTGCTCGCGGGCGGCGGACCGGAGGTCGGAGGTCGCGGCGGCGGACGGCGGGGAGACGGTGTCGGGCATGGGGCTATGCTCCCATCCGCCTCCGACCGCGCCGTCCGACGGCGGGCTCCACGGGGCGGTCGCGCGGCGCGGGACATGGGGAGGGACGCGAGCCCCTCCGGCCGATGCGCCTAGGTCTCGGGCGTCCCGCCGGGTCCCAGGGCGCGCCGCTCCCGCGCGGGACCCGCCGCGCGTGCTGCCTGCACCGCCTGCTCCGCCCGCAGCTGCCGCATGCGCGCCAGCTCGGCGTAGTGGCGCTCCTCCTCCTCGAGGTCGGCGAGCTGCTGCTCCGTCGACCGCACGCGCCGGTCGACCGCCACCGCGGCGCGCTCGTAGGCGGCGCTCCGGTCCGGCGGGCCGACGGGCTCGCGGCGGGAGTCCCAGTCGTGGCCGACGCAGAACCACACGATGCTCCCGACGAGCGGCAGGAAGACGATCAGCAGGATCCAGACGAGCTTGGGCAGGTGCTTCACCCCGTCGTCCGGCCGCGTGACGAGGTCGACGAGCGCGCACGCCGCCACGAGCAGGGGGAGGAGACCGAAGAGGATCACGGTCCCGGAGCCTAGGGGCGACGCGGGTCCCGGCGGAAGGCCCCGGCGCGGACACCCGCGCGGACCCGGCGCCGGAGGCCATTCGCTCAGCGGGACACGCACCCCGCATCTGTCAGGCATCCAGGAGCCGCCGGTCCTACAGTCCATTCGACGGCCGCACCCGGTGGCCGCAGTGAGGAGGAGATCATGGGTCTCGACGACAAGATCAAGAACGCTGCTCAGGACATCGCGGGCAAGGCCAAGGAGGCGCTCGGCGACCACAAGGGCGACGAGAACCTCAAGGCCGAGGGCCAGAAGGACCAGGCCGCCGCGTCCGCCAAGAAGGCCGGCGAGGACGTCAAGGACGTCTTCAAGTAGACCAGCAGCACCAGGGAGAGGCGGCGACCCCACGGGTCGCCGCCTCTCCTCATGTTCGGCCGCTCCCGCGGGATCCGGCGTCACACGATCGCGGGCGCCCCCGACGACGCGATGATCCGCTGCACGAGCTGCGCGTCGAGCAGCGCCACCTCGTCCCCGTCGCCCTCCGCGTGCGCCCGGACGACGACCGAGGTGACCCCGCCCTCCGGATGCACGTCGACGACGAGGAAGCCGGATCCGCGCACGATGCGCTCGGTGCCCGGTTCCGCCGCCACGTCGGTCTCGTTCGCGACGCCCGGCGCCACCAGGACGGGCACGCCCGCCAGCGCGCCGACGACGTGGTGGTGGTAGTGGCCCAGAGGATCACCCGCACGTCGCTCCCCCGCACGATGTCCGCGAGGACGTCCGGCCGCTGCAGCGCGAGCGACTCGTGCAGCGTGGTCGGCGCCGGCAGCGGCGGGTGGTGCAGCACGAGGACGGTGCCGTGCTCCGCCGGGGTCGCGAGCAGCTCCCGCAGCGCGTCGAGCTGCTGCGTGCGGAGGGCGCCGTAGCCCTTGCCGGGGACCGAGGTGTCGAGGGTGGCGACGCGCCAGCCGTCCACGACGGTGACGCCGTCGACGGGCGGGATCGCGGCCGGGTCCCGGCCGTCGTCCGTGCCGGGGCCGCCGTGCCCGTCGCCGAGCACCAGGCGGAACCCGGAGCGCACGTCGTGGTTGCCGGGGGCGAGCACCAGGGCGGCGCCGCGGCGCGCGGCCCACGGCTCCAGGCGCTCGCGGAGCAGCGCGTAGGACTCGGGCGTGCCGTCCTCGGAGAGGTCCCCGGAGCCGACCAGGAGCCGCACCTGCGGGATGCGGTCGGCCTCGACGAGCACGCGGTCGAGGGCCGCGACCGTGTCGACGAGGCCCTGGTGCAGGCCGCCGGCGCGGAGCAGATGGGTGTCGCTGAGGTGGACGAGGCGCAGGGATCCGGTCGGCAGTGCGTGCATGCGCCGACCCTACGGCGGCGCGCCGACACCGGGAAGCGCCGGGCGATCCGGTGCCGGCCGCGGGCCACCGCGGCCCGGCGTCCGTCCACCCGGCGGCAGTAGCCTCGTCACCACGACGAGAGGGAACCCCATGGCGACGCGCGACGAGATGGACTGCTGGCTCACCGACATGGACGGCGTGCTGGTGCACGAGAACCAGGCGCTCCCGGGCGCGGCGGCGCTGATCCAGCAGTGGCAGGACCTGGGGAAGCCCTTCCTCGTGCTCACCAACAACAGCATCTTCACGCCGCGGGACCTCTCGGCGAGGCTCCGCGCATCCGGCCTGCACGTGCCCGAGTCGGCGATCTGGACGAGCGCCCTCGCGACCGCCGCGTTCCTCGAGCAGCAGATGCCTGGCGGATCCGCCTTCGTCATCGGCGAGGCCGGCCTCACGACGGCGCTGCACGAGGCGGGCTTCATCATGACCGACACGCAGCCCGACTTCGTGGTCATCGGCGAGACGCGCAACTACTCGTTCGAGGCGATCACGCGGGCGATCCGCCTGATCAACGGCGGTGCGCGCTACATCGCCACCAACCCCGACGCGACCGGCCCGAGCGCCGAGGGGGTGCTGCCGGCCACGGGCGCGGTGCTCGCCCTCATCAGCAAGGCCACCGGCAAGGAGCCCTACATCGTCGGCAAGCCGAACCCGATGATGTTCCGCTCCGCCCTCAACAAGATCGGGGCGCACTCCGAGAGCACCGGCATGATCGGCGACCGCATGGACACCGACATCATCGCGGGCATCGAGGCGGGACTCCACACCGTGCTCGTGCTCACGGGCATCAGCGACCGCGCCGAGATCGAGCGGGTACCCGTTCCGCCCCGACGAGGTGCTGTCGGGCGTCACGGAGCTGCTGGACCCGGAGCCGGTCGAGTCCGAGCTCTGACGCGGGCGGATGCCGCGGCGCCGGCGCGCGGTGCGTCGGCGGTGCGACGGCGGTGCGACGCATGCACACGGACGGCGCGACGCCCGCTGCCCGCGCCGCCCGCTCCCCGCTAGGGGACGACGGGCGGCTGCGGGACGCCGATGGTGCCGGTGAACGTGCCGCCGCCGGCGCGCGAGACGAAGCAGTAGACGTCGCGGTCGCCCGCCGTCCACTCGTCCTGGCTGATCGGGTACGCGGCCTGGTACTGCACGTCGTCGTAGGCGCGCGCCGCCGGCGTAGTCGATCACCGTGTCGGCGATGCACAGCTCGTCGGCGGAGTCGCGCACGGCGTCCTCGCCGGGGAACTCGGTCGCCCGTCTGAGGCAGGGCGACGCGGGCGACCATCTGCGCGTGGTGCTCGGATCCGCAGTCGACGACCGTGAACTCCTCCTCCCACGGCGTCGCGTACGGCTCGATGCACTCGCCGCCGAGCAGCGCCGTCCCACGCCTGGACCCCCGCGGCCGCCGGCCCCTGCACGGGATCCGTCGGCGTCGGGGTGGGGGTCGGCGTCGCCTCGGCGGTCTCGGTCGCGACGGGCTCCGCGTCCGGGGCGGCGGCCGATCCGAGGCGCTGGCCCAGGTAGAACAGGCCGATGAGGAGGAGGACGAGCAGGATCGCGCCGCCGACCCAGAGACCGGTGCGGCGGGGGCCGCGCGGACCGCGCGGCGGGGAGGCGGGCGGCGGGGTGGGCGCGACCGGGGTCGCCGGGCGGACCTCGTCACCGGCGGGCGGACGTGGCATGGACGATGCGGCGTATGGCGGCGGGACCGGCTCGGGGCGCGCGGCGGCGTCCGGACGGGGCGCGTCGACGGGGACAGCGGTCGTGGGGGCGTCGCGATCGGGGCGCGGGGCCGCGGTGGCGGCTGCCGATGCCGCGGCGGCGCCGGCGGCCGTGGCTGCCGTGGCTGCCGCTGCCGCTGCCGGCAGCACGCGCGTGCGGGCGTCATCGGCATGGTCGAGACGCTCGGCATCGGAGTCCGCGTCGCGGCCGGTGTCCGGCTCGCCGGCGGCGTCGCCGAAGAGGAGGGCGAGCGCGTCCACCGGCTCGTCGGTGCCAGCTTCGGCGCCGGTGTCGGCGTCGGGCTGGTCGATGCCCGGCGTCGTCCGGAGCGGGCGTCGGGTCCTCGGCGTCCGGAGCGGGCGTCGTGTCCTCGGCGTCGACGCGCGCCGGCGTCGGCTCCTCGAGGGCGGCGGGGTCGGCGACGACCGGACCCTCCTGCTCGTCGGCGTCGAGCCCGTGCGTCGCCGCGGCATCAGGGGCCTCGTCTCGGCGGCCCCCGTCGACGGTGGCCGATGCACGCGCGGCAAGCGCCTCCGGCTGGGGTGCGGTGATCGTCCCGACGGGCTCGTCCACCGGCTCGTCCATGGGCTCGGAGGGCTCGTCCGCATCGGCGACGAGGTCCGCGCCCGTCGGGGCGGCAGGGGCGGCGGCGGGAGGAGCGGCGGCGGAGGCGGGGCCGGGCGCCAGCGGAGCGGATCCGGAGGCCCACGCCATGGCGGCGGCGCGCGCCGCCGCGGCGGCCGGCGCGAGAGGGCAGGAGCCTCCTCCTCGTCGTCGTCGTCGTCGACCTCGTCGTCGTCCTGGTCCGCGTCTCGGGACCGGTCGGCGGCCTCGGAGGTGTCGTCGTCGGCGTCTGCGGCGCCGGGGGCCGCGTCGACGCTGCTGGGCGGCACCGCGGCGTCGTCGCCTGGCACCTGCTGGTCGGCGGGGTCGTCGACCACGTCCGCGTCCTCGTCGGCGGGGGCGTCACGGAGCGGCGTCAGCTCGACCGTGCCGTCGTCGTCCGCGTCATGGTCGCGGACGGCGGCCGGGACGGGCTCCTCGACGATCTCCGCGTCGACCACGAGCGCGTCGTCGGACGCGGCGGCCTCGGCCGCGTCGGGGTCCTCGTCGTCGAGCGGTCGCAGCACGATCTCGGCCGGCTCCTCGGCCGGCTCCGCATCCGCGTCGACCTCCCCGCTCAGGACCTCGACCGGCTCGCCGTCCTCGACGGACTCGACGGGCTCGCCGTCCTCGACGGGCTCGCCATCCTCGGGGGCCGGGGCGCCGTCGGCTCCGGGCTCGTCGGGGAGGTCGAGGCCGCCCGCGTCGAACGGGGCGTCCGCGATGTCGGGCTCAGGCGCGGGCGCATCCACGGGAACGTCGACGTCGTAGGCGCCGGAGGACGGATCCACCTGGTCGAGCGGGGCGATGCGGCCGTCGTCCTCAGCCGGGTCGAGCGGCACGATGCCGGCGAGGATGTCGCCGTCGGCGGTCGGCGGCAGGTCGGCGGGCGCGGGATCCACGCCCGCGTCCTGCGGATCGGGGTCGCGCGCGTCGTCGTCGGGAGAGCCGGCGTCAGCGCCGTCATCCGCTCCGTCGCGTCCCGCGGGCACCGGCTCGCGGTCCGCGGTCCGGCCCCATCCGATCGGGGCGAGCGGCTGGACCGGGCGCTCCCGGTCGGCGTCGGTGGCCGGCCGGACCGCGAACGGGTCGTCGTCGTCGCGGCCGTTCCCCGATCCGCCGCCGGGAGGCGCCTGCCCGGCCACTACGCGAGCCCCAGGTCCTCGAGGCCGATCGCGTACAGGTACCGGTGGCCGGCGGCCTCGATCACCTCGCGGGCGTCGGTGGAGCGGTCGACGACCACGGCGACCGCGGCGATCTCCGCGCCGACCTTCTCGAGCGCCTCGATGGCCTTGAGCGGCGATCCGCCGGTGGTCGAGGTGTCCTCGACGACGATGACGCGCTTCCCGGCGAGGTCCGGCCCCTCGACCTGGCGGCCGCGGCCGTGGTCCTTGGGCTCCTTGCGCACGACGAACGCGTCGTATCCGCGGCCGACCGCGGCGCCCTGGTGCAGGATCGCGGCGGCGATGGGATCCGCGCCCATGGTGAGACCGCCGACGGCCGCGACGTCGGGCACGTCGGCGATGAGGTCGAGCATGACCCGGCCGATGAGCGGCGCGACGCGGTGGTCGAGGCTCACGCGGCGGAGGTCGACGTAGTAGGTGGCCTTCTTGCCGCTCGTCAGGGTGAAGTCGCCGTGGAAGACGGCGTCCCTCGTGATGTGGTCGATGAGCTGCTGGCGGGCGTCGGTGGTCGTCACGGAGCCGATCCTACGGGCGGGTGCCCGCCCGGCCCGGAGCGACGGGCGGGCGGGGCGCCGACCGGATCAGCGGTCGGAGGACGTCGGCAGGCCGAAGACGGTGCCCACGGCGGCCACGTCGTCGCCGCCGTGCCCGGCCGCGGACGCCTCCGCGTACGTCTCGCGGAGCGCCTCGAGCAGGGCGGTGTCGAAGTCGTGCGCGTCGGCGCCGTCGAGCGCGGCGAGCATCAGCGTCACGTCCTTGAGGAGGCCGTCGAGCGCGAAGGAGGGCGCCAGCTCGCCGGCGAGCATGGCACCGCCCTTGAGGTGCGCGTACGGGGTGTCGGAGGCGCCGCCCGCGATCGCGTCGAGGAAGAGGCGCGGCTCGACGCCCAGCAGCCGGGCGAGGCCCAGCGACTGGCCGGTGGCGGCGGTGATGGAGGCGATCCAGGCGTTGCAGGCGAGCTTGAGCGCGGATCCGGCGCCCGGCTCCGACCCCGCGACGACCGTGCGCGAACCGGTCGCCTCGAGGACGGGCCGGGCGACGGCGAGGTCGGCCTCGGATCCGGAGACGAGGTGCACGAGGAGGCCCTGCTCGGCGGGGCCGCGCGTGCCGAGGACGGGGGCGTCCACGAGGCGGACGCCGTGCTCGGCGGCGAGCGCGGCGATCCGCCGGGTGCCCTCGACGCCGACGGTGCTGGACTGGAGGACGACGGCTCCGGCGGGGAGGGCCGGCGCGATCTCGGCGAGGACCTCGAGCACGGCGTCCGCGTCGAAGAGCATCACCACCACCACGTCCGCCTCGCGCACGGCGTCCGCCGCCCCGTCCGCGACGGTCGCGCCGTCCTCCGCGAGGGGCGCGGCCTTCTCGGCGCTGCGGTTCCACACCGTGAGCGGCAGCCCGGCGCGGAGGATCGAGCGGCTCATGCCGGACCCATGACGCCGGTGCCGAGGAGCGCCACGCGGGGCGATCCGTCGGTCGAGGGGGCGGATGCGGGCACGGCAGCGGTGTCGTCGGTCATCCCCCGACGGTACGCCCGCGGCATGGGAGATCCACGGACGCGACACGACGCCCGACAGCCCGCCCGCGGCATGGGAGGTCCACGGACGCGACGCGACGACGGGCCGCCGGTCTCGCGACCGGCGGCCCGTCGTCGCGGGGTGGAGCGGATCAGACGGCGGGCACCGCGGCCTCGTCGTCGGAGTCCTCGCCCGGCAGGACGATGTCGGCGACCGTGACGTCGACGCGCGCGACGGGACGCCCGACGAGCTCGCGGACGGCCTCGGAGATCGCGGCGCGCACCTCGGCGGCGACGTCCTGCAGGGGCACGCCGTACTCGGCGACGAGGGTCACCTGGAATGCCACGCCCGCCTCCTGCACGTCGACGGCGATGCCCTGCGTGAGGTCGGTCTGGCCGATGCGGTCGCGGAGCTGGCCGATGACGCGGGCCGCTCCGCCGCCGAGCGCGTGGACGCCGGGGATGTCGCGGACGGCGAGCCCGGCGACCTTCGCGATGACGCCGTCGGTGACCGTGGTGTCGCCCTCGGCGAGGACGGTGCCGGTCGCGATCCCCGTGGTCGCGGGGGCGACGCGGGTGACGTCGGCGGGAGTGCTGGTGTTCGTGTCGCTCATGCGGTTCCTCCTCGTGGGTGCCCGTCGGACGGGCGCTGCTGTGGTACTCATGGATGCGACGCAGGGCCGCGGCCGTTCGTCACGGACCGGTCCCGGATCCCCCGGTTCTCCCAGCGCACACGGAGGTACGGCATGGCCCTCTCCTCCTCGCTGCAGGACGCGGGCGACGGCATCCTCGCCGAGCGCGCCGCCGACGGGGACGCGCGGGCCTTCGAGGTGCTGGTGCGCCGGCACGCCCCCTACATGCGTGCGTTCGCGATCCGCCTGACGGGGTCGCGCGCCGATGCCGACGACGCCGTGCAGGAGGCGCTCATCACCGCGTGGGACCGCCTGCCGACCCTGGAGAAGCCCGACCGGGTGAAGAGCTGGCTCCTGCAGATCGTGAGCCGCAAGTCCATCGACCGGATCCGCGCCCGCAGGCCCGTGGACGACATCGACGACCACGAGATCGCCGACCGGCTCACGTCGCCCGAGCGCGACGCGGAGACGTCGTCCCAGATGCGCGCGCTGGCGGCTGTCCTGGATGCGCTGCCGGGCGAGCAGCGGGAGGTGTGGATGCTGGCGCGAGGTGGGAGGCTTCTCCTACGAGGAGATCGCGGAGCGCCTGGGCACGACGCCCTCGACCGTGCGCGGCCGGCTCTCCCGGGCACGCACCGCGGTGATGACGAGCATGGAGGCGTGGCGATGACAGGCACCGGACCGGGCGATCCCGGGGAGCGCCTGCCCGTGGGCCCCGTCGAGCCGGTGCAGCCGGGCGTGCCCCGCACGCCGCCCGCCGCCGCCCCCGCTCCCGCTCCCGCCGCATCGGCCGAGCCGGTGCTGCCGCCCGCCGATGCGGATCCCGCGCACGACGCCGAGGGCGCCCCCCTCGACATGGCCGCGCTCGCCGACTACCTCGACAGCGGCCGCTCCCCCCGCATCGCGGCGTACGAGGACGACCCCGAGGCCCGCAACGCCCTCCGCGCCCTCGAGCACATGCGCGACCTCGGCCGCGAGCTCGTGCAGGTCGAGGCCGACGAGGCCGACGCGCCCGGCGACGACTTCTTCCGCGGCGTGCTCTCCCACATCAGCCGGGAGTCCCGCGCCGGCCGTGACATCCCCCTCTCCCACCCCGACCCGTCGGTGAGCCTCGCGCTCACGGAGGGCGCCGTCCGCACCCTCGTCCGCCAGGCCGGCGACGAGGTCCCCGGCGTCCTCATCGGGCGCTGCACCCTCGACGGCGACGTCACCGTTGCCGGGGCGCCCGTCCGGGTCGCGCTCACCATGAGCGTCGTCTGGGGGGATCCGCTCCCCGAGCTCGCGCAGCGCGTGCGCGAGCGGGTGAACGCGGCGCTGCTGCGGCACACCGAGCTGCGCGTCGAGGGCATCGACGTGACCGTGGTCGACGTGCAGCCGCGCCCGGCGCCCGGCGGGGAGGCGGGACGATGAGCCTCGACGACGACGCGACCCCGACCCCGGCCGCCGAGCCCGCCCCGGTCGTCGCCGCGTCTCCCGGGCCGGTGCCGGTCCCGCTCCCCGCGCCGGGCGATCTGTCGCGCGACCTCACGGCCGCGCTCCGCGGCGTCGCGGGCGTCTCCGAGGTGTACGCCCCGCGCTCTCCCGTGCTGCTCGTGGCGCAGCACGTGGTCGAGGGCGCGATGGGCGGCGGATCCGACGTCGCCGAGCGTCTCGTCACCGTGGAGACCGGCGAGGGCACCGTGCTCGTGCAGGCGTCCATCGCGGTCGACGCGGACGCCCGCGCCAGCGACACCGCCCGCGCCGCCGTGGAGGCGATCCGCGCCCGGCTCGTCGAGGCCGTGGGCGCCGAGGCCGCCGCGGTCGCGACCGTGACCGTCCGCGTCGGCAGCATCGGCTGACGAGGGCGCACCGCAGCCCGACGCACGACCGTCCCGCGGACGGCTCCGCCGCCGGCTCCCGGTACCGTGGACGCATGCGCGTCGCCACCTGGAACGTCAACTCCATCCGCACCCGCGTGGGCCGCGTCGTCGACTGGCTCGGCCGCGAGGACGTCGACGTGCTGGCCATGCAGGAGATCAAGTGCAAGCCGGAGCAGTTCCCGACGGCGGCGTTCGAGGAGGCCGGCTACGAGGTCGCCGTCCACGGGCTGAGCCAGTGGAACGGCGTCGCGATCGCGAGCCGCCTGCCTCTGGAGGACGTGACCACGACGTTCGAGGGCATGCCGCGCTTCGGCAAGCCCGACGCGTCCGGCCTCCCGCCGCTCGAGGCCCGTGCCATGGGCGCGACCGTCGAGGGCGTGCGGCTCTGGAGCCTCTACGTGCCGAACGGCCGCTCCCTGGACGACCCGCACTACTCGTACAAGCTGGAGTGGCTCGCCGCGCTCGCCGCCGACACGCGCGCCTGGCTCGCGGCGGATCCCGACACCCCGCTCGCGCTCATGGGCGACTGGAACGTGGCGCCGCTCGACACCGACGTCTGGGACCCGCGGCTGTTCGAGGGGAAGACGCACACCTCGCAGCCGGAGCGCGACGCGTTCGCCGCATTCCTCGAGGCCGGACTCGCCGACGTCGTGCGTCCCTCCATCCCCGAGGGGTACACCTACTGGGACTACCAGCAGCTGCGGTTCCCGCGGGACGAGGGCATGCGGATCGACTTCATCCTCGGGTCCGACCGGTTCCAGGAGCTCGTGAGCGCGCCGCGGATCCACCGCGACGAGCGCAAGGGCGACGGCCCGAGCGACCACGTTCCCGTGGCCGTGGACCTCGACGTGGAGACCGAGCTCGACGACGACCGGCCCATGATCTTCTGATCCCGCGGCCGATGTCCGGCCTCACGGGACGCGCCCCGTAGTCTCGAGCCGTGACCCCCGACGACGACGCGACCCCGCAGCGCGGCCGCCGTGCCGCCCGGGGACGCCGCTCCGCCGCCCCCGCGTCCCGCACGCGGCGCCTGCCGGAGCTCCCCCGGGTCGCCCTCCGTCCCTCCCCCGGCGTCGCGCGCGCGACCGAGTCGGCGACGGGGTCGACGGCCACGACGACGCCGGCCGCCGCGCGGATCGGGCCGACCGCGACGACCGCGCCCGGGATCTCGCCGACCGCGCCGACCGCGCGGAGGACCCCGCCGGGCCCGACTGGGTGCCCCGATGGGTCCGACGGCTCGACCGCCGCGTCCTCGTCACCACGCTCGTCGGGATGCTCGTCGCCGCGGTCGTCGGCGGGTCGATCGCCGCGCTCGGCCTCGGGCTGATCTTCGTCACCGACGCCTGCGACGTGGACGCCTACGTCTGCGACGACTCGCTCTTCACCGTGGGCTACGCCCTCTCCGTCGCGGGACCGCTGACGCCGACGGGCATCGCCCTGATCGTGGCCCTCGTCGGGCTGCTGCGCGGGCGCACCCGGCCCTGGCTGGTGCTCGTCATCGGCGTGGGCGCGTCGCTGGCGGCGTACGTCCTCGGCGCCGTGCTCGTGCTCGTCGCCGTGCCCGGCTCCTCCCCCCTGACCTGAACCCGGGCGTCCGCCCCGCCCCCGTCCGGCGCGGCGGCACGACCCCGTGGTTCCGCTAGCGTGGGATCTCCGGCGCGCCTGTCGCGGATCCGGGGGACGGCCGCGCGTGCGGCATGCGAGGGGGCGGTTGTGGACAGCGGACGTGTGGCTCTGGTCATCGAGGACGACGGCGACATCCGCCAGCTCCTCGAGGTCGTCCTGCGCCAGGGCGGCTTCGCCGTGCACTCCGCGGGCACCGCGACGGAGGGCGTGCGGCTCGCGGAGGAGGTCGCGCCCGACGTCATCACGCTCGACGTGGGCCTGCCGGACTTCGACGGCTTCGAGGCCGCGCGCCGCATCCGGCTGGTGAGCGACGCCTACATCGTGATGCTCACCGCGCAGGGCGAGGAGGTCGACACCCTGCTCGGCCTCGAGGCCGGCGCCGACGACTACATCGTGAAGCCCTTCCGCCCGCGCGAGCTCCGCGCGCGCATCTCCGCCATGATGCGGCGGCCGCGCGGCGGCGGCGAGGCCCCGGCAGCCGCTCCCGCCGGCGGCACCGCGGTGCCGGCTTCGGCACCGGCACCGGCGTCCGACGCCCGCGCGAGAGCGCCCCCGCACCCGAGGCGGAGGAGGCCGTGCAGCCCGCCGCCTTCGCCACCACGACCATGGTGTCGCCCGCCCTGCCCACGGAGACCGCGCCGAGGACGACGCCGACGTCCTCCGCCACAACGGCCTGGAGCTCGACGAGGGCACCCGGCAGGTCACGGTCGACGGCGAGCCCGTGGACCTCACGCGCACCGAGTTCGACCTGCTGGCGTCGATCCTCGCGAGCGGCGGACGCGTGCGCACCAAGGGCGACCTCGTGCGCGACATACGCAGCGGCTCGTACGCCGTCGCCTCCTCCACCGAGCCCGAGGAGCGCGCCGTCGAGGTGCACCTCGGCAACCTGCGGCGGAAGCTGCACGACGACCCGCGCCAGGCGCGGTGGATCCAGACGGTCCGCGGCGTGGGCTACCGGCTCGCGCCGGCGCGCGACTAGCGCGCGACACGGAGCGCGGGCTGCCGCGGGGCCGGGCGGTCCCGCGGCAGCTGCGCCGTGGATCGGGGTCCCTTCGGTGGGATCCCGCTCCCGTTATCCGTCCGGCCTGTCGTGGGGGCCGGGCGGGCGTGCGCGTCGCCCGTCGGGTCGGTCGCGCGCACGGGCCTAGTCGGGCGGGTGCCCCGCCTCCGCACGCAGCCAGGAGCGCATCGCGTCCATGCTGCGCTCGCCCACCTCGGCGAGCTCGGCGAGGAGAGCTCGGGATCCGGCCTGGTCGGCCGCGCGGATGGCGCGCTCGAGAAGCCCGGCCAGCCCGCTGAGGCGGAGGGCGCCCACCATCGCGGCGGAGCTCTTCACGCTCAGGCACGCGTCGAGCGCGGCCTGGCGGTCGCCGGAGCGCACCGCGCCGTCGAGCCGCTCCCACCGGCTCGGCCAGAGGTCGACGAAGAGGCGGAGGAAGTCGACGCAGGCGTGCTGCCCGTCGGTGAGCGCCGCCGGGCGGCCGGCCTCGGCGCGGGGAGCGGGCGGGGCGCCGACCGGACGGGGGGATCCGGCCGGCGCCTGCCCACGACCGGGTGCGGGGGCACCAGGGGTCGCGAGGCGGTCGTCCGGACGGGGGGATCCGGACGACGGGGTCCCGCGGCGCGGCTCGGGGTGGCCGCGCGGCGGGGGTCGCGCCCTCCGGTGCGGGAACACCGGGGGGCGGAGCGGGGGCGTCCGTCGCGGGGACGACGGACAGGCGGACGGGGCGGGCTCGTCCGACAGCTCGACCAGCAGCTGCTCCAGGACGCGGACGTCGAGGAGCGGGGGGATCTGCGGGGCGCGCGCGGCCTGGGCGTTCATGCCCGGCCGCCGACGAGACGATCGGAAGGACCGGGGGAGGCTGCCGTCGGGTACCGGCCGCGCATCCGTGGACCCGGTACCGGCACCCGGTGCGCGCGGCTCGGGTGCCGCTCGCGGGGTGGTCGTGGGGGGTCATCCGGTCCTTCGATCGCTCGTGTCGGACGGGGATCTCCCCGTCACGGAGTGAGCCTGCCAGCGCCGGATGCCGGATCCGATCAAGGTGCTCGCAAGATCGGCTCAAGACCTCCGCGGCGTGGTCGCGCGGCGGCGCGGACCGGTGGGACCGGGACCGTGCGGACGGCCCGGACGGCAGGGGCGGGGCTGGTCGGACGGCGCAGCCGGCGCGGACGGCAGGGGTCAGCCGAAGCGCGGAGCCGGTGCGTCCGGGGGCTCCGGGGCGTCCGGGACGACGCGCAGCGGCAGCCGCACGCGCATCGTGGTGCCGACGCCGACGGCGCTCTCCACCTCGATGGTGCCGTCGTGCGCGTCCACGATCGAGCGGGTGATGCTGAGCCCGAGCCCGACGCCCGCGACGGTGCTCGCGCGGGCCGAGCTGGTGCGGAAGAAGCGCGTGAAGAGCTGCGCCGTGTCCTCCGCGGACATGCCGACGCCGTCGTCGGAGACGCAGAGCCGGAGGTGCTCCCCGTCCACCTCGATCTCGGTGCTGACGGTGCCGCCCTCGGGCGTGTACTTCACCGCGTTGCTGAGGAGGTTGTCGAGGACCTGGCCGATCCGCACCGCGTCCACCTCCGCGACGAGCTCCTGGTAGTCCGGCTCGACCAGCGCGACGCCGTTCGCCTGCGCGTGCGGTCGGATGACGTCGAGGGCGTTCTCGACGATCTCGCCCACGTCGACGAGGTTGCGGTTGACCGCGAGGCGGTGCTGCGCCGCCGTGAGCAGGTCGCCGATGAGGCCGAGGAGGCGCTGGGCGTTCCGCTCCACGATCGCGAGGCGGGCGGCGGTGATGCGGTCGTCGACGTCGTCCTCGACGAGGTCGTCGGCGATGAGCTCCACGTACCCGAGGATCGACGTGAGCGGCGTCTTCAGCTCGTGCGAGACGCTCGCGACGAAGTCCTCCCGCTCGGAGACCGCGAGCGCGAGCGCCGTCACGTCCGTGCTGACCATGACGGCGCCGAAGGGGCGGCCGTCGGGGTCCGACGAGCGGGGAGAGGGAGGCGAGCACGGCCTTCTGGGCCCCGCCGTCGCCGATCCAGTAGACCTCGCGGGCGACGACCTCGCCGGCGCGGGCCCGGGCCCGGGCCACGAGCTGCCGCTCGGGCGGGACGACCGTGGTGCGGTCCTCCTCGTAGACGAACCGGCCGAGGCTCGGGTCCTCCCGGTCGATCGGGACGGCCAGCGCCATGAGCTCGCGGGCCGCGCGATTGCGCTGCGTGATGCGGCCCTCCGCGTCGAGGACGACCACGGTGTCGTCGATCACCTCGAGCACCCCGTCGATGACCGAGTTGCGCTCCCGCAGGTCGACGAGCGTGCCCGTGAGCGCCGCCTGCATCTCCTCCAGGCGGGCGTGCTGGCGGAACAGCTGCTGGGCGAGGAGGTTCACGGCCACGGCGACGAGGAGCATCACGACGGGCAGCACCACGATGTGCGACCAGCCGGTCGTGCCCTCCGGGAGCTCGCCCGAGCGGATGATCGGCAGCGCGAGCACCGCGGCCGTGCCGAAGGCGCCCAGCCACAGCACGTGCAGCGCGAACGCGTAGGCGAGCCAGATGACGGGGAAGACGATGAGGAACGCCGTCGAGGGGACCTCGCCGCCGATCGCGGCGTTGCAGAGCGCGAGGGCCGCGAAGTCGAGCATGGGCAGGACGGCCACCCACTCGGACCCGATCCTGTCCCAGGGCAGGACGGCCGCGACGATGGTCACGAGCGCGGCGACGATCGTGCCGGCCACGAAGCCGGGGGCCGCGACGGCGGCGAGGTCGCCCGCGCCCGCGACGACGCCGACCACGACGAGGCTGAGGATGAAGGGCAGCTGCGCGTGCAGCGGCTTCGAGAACGTCATGCTGCGCAGCGCCGCCTGTGCGCGCGCCAACGGGCCGCGCCGCACGACGGTGGGAGCCTGCTCGCCCACGTGACCCCCTGATGCGGTCGTCCCCGTGCCGCTCGTCGATACTAACCGCGCGTGGACGATCCGCCCGCGGCGGGCGTACCCCGTGATATGGGGCATCCGCGTACGATTCCCTGATGAGCGCCCTCCCGCACGAGCACCGCGTGGAGATCGCGCACCTCGTCGTGTCCCCCGTGCACCGCCTCGAGGGGCGCCCGGCCGATGGGCCCCGGGACGAGCCGGGCGAGCCGCCCTCGCGCCGGTCCGTGCGGATCCGCGCCGGGCTCGGCATCGTCGGCGACCGCTACTTCGGGCAGCGGGCGCACCGCACGGCGGCCGTCACCGTGATGGCGGTCGAGTCGGTGGAGCGCGTCGCCCGCGAGCTCGGCGTCGAGGCGGGCCTGGATCCCGTCGACACCCGCCGCAACGTCCTCCTCCGCGGGGTGGACGCCGACCGGCTGCGGGGCATGCGCTTCAGCCTCGACTCGGGCGACGGGCCGGTGGAGTTCCAGGGACACCGGCCGGCGAACCCGTGCGCGTGGATGGACGTGATGCTCGCGCCCGGGGCGTTCCGCGCGCTCCGCGGACGCGGCGGGGTGCGCTGCGAGCCGCTCGGCGACGGGATCCTCACGGTCGGCCCGGCCGTGCTCCGCACCGAGCGTCCGCTCGAGGACCCGCACCCGGACGCCGACGCGGGCGCGGCGCGCCTGTTCTGACGCACCCGCCCGCGCCGGCCGGCGCGACCGCGGCCGACGCGTCCGCAGACGCCGCGACCGCGACCGGCGCGACCGCTCAGTGGACGGGCGTGCCGCCCGTGACCGCGATGGTCTCGCCGCTCGTGAAGCTCGACTCCTGGCTGGCGAGGAACACGTACGTCGCCGCGATCTCCGCCGGCTGGCCGGGGCGTCCGTAGACCGACTGGGACCCGAACTCCTCGACGTCCTCCGCGGACTGGCCGACGGGCTGCAGCACGGTCCAGAACGGGCCGGGCGCGACGGAGTTGACGCGGATCCCCTTCGGCGCGAGCTGCTGCGCGAGCCCCTGCGTGAAGTTGCGGATCGCACCCTTGGAGACCGCGTAGTCGATCTTGTCCGCACTCGGCTGGTAGGCCTGCGACGAGCTGGTCGTGATGATGCTCCCGCCCTTCGGCAGGTGCGGCAGCACGGCCTTGCTCAGCCAGAACAGCGAGTAGACGTTGGTCTTCAGCGTGCGGTCGAGCTGCGCGGTCTCGAGGTCGAGGATGTCGTCCTCGTTGCGCTGGTAGCCGGCCACCATCACGAGGCAGTCGAGGCCGCCGAGGCCCTCGACCGCAGCCTGGACGAGGTCCTGGCAGGTGGTCTCGTCGGAGATGTCGCCGGGCACGAGCACGGCCTTCCGGCCGTCCGCCTCGATCGTGGACGCGGTGTCGCGCGCGTCCTCGAGCTCCTCGTCGAGGAAGTTCAGGGCGATGTCGGCGCCCTCGCGCGCGAACGCGATCGCGACGGCCTTGCCGATGCCGGAGTCGGCGCCCGTGATGAGCACCTTGCGGCCCGCCAGCCGGCCGAAGCCGACGTAGCTGTCCTGGCCGTGGTCGGGCGTCGGCTCGAAGCGCTGCTCGTCGCCCGCGCCGGTCTGCTCCTGCTGGGGGAACGGCGGGGAGGGGTACTGCGTGATCGGGTCCTGGATCTCGTACTGGTTGCCGCCGTTGCGGATCTCGCTCATGGTCGCGCCTTCCTGGAGGGGATCGGGGGTCGCCTTCCACCCTGGCCCGGACGGCCGCGGGCGTCCGGGGGCCCCGGGAGGGGGTTGACGGGTCGCGGCCCGCGCGGCAGTCGGGCGCCGAGGATCCGGAGGCGCCCCTCGGCGTGGCCGTCGCGTGTCCGATGCATCCGTGACGGCGCCGGGATCGCCCCGGTTCGCGGCCCCCGCGTGCATCACGACGCCGGGATCCACGCGTCCGTGGCCATCGGGTGAACGGCCGGTGGCATCGGCGGACCCGGCCGTAGCCTCGGGGCATGGCAGGCATCCCCGCCGGCAGACGCCCCGCTCCCGGCCCTCGGAGGGACCTGGTCGGCGGCGTCGCGCTCCCGCTGGTGACCGCGCTCGCGACCGCCGCCCTGCTCGCCCCGCTGACCGAGGCGCCCGCGGCGCCGGCCGGTGCGGTCGGGTTCCCCGAGCGGATCGCGTCGTACTCGTGGTGGACGCCGCATCTCGCGCCGGCGCAGATCGAGGCCGCGACGATGCTCTACCAGAACGGCTTCGGCGTCGAGCTCGGCGACATCCCGCAGTCGGTCGTGCTGGGCGCCGACGGGACGACCTACCGCCGCCTCGCCGCGGCCGAAGACCGCGGCATCCCCGCGGACCAGGGCGATCCCGCGCAGTCGCTCCTCTCGGCGGACGGCACGTTCGTCGTCGTCGGCGGGCAGGGCAGGGACGGCAGCGTCGACGTCGTCGACCTGGGCGGCCTCGACACCCGGAGCGTGGCGGTGGGCGACGGGCGCAGCGCCGTCCCCCTCAGCATCGACGCGTCCGGACGGCGGGTGCTGCTGCTGACGAGCGGCGAGGAGCTCAGCCGGTACGCGGATCCCGCACTCGAGCTGCGCGGGGAGCTCGCCCTCCTCGACCTCGCGACGTCCCGCCTCACCCCGTACGAGCTTCCCGGGCCTGCCGTCTCCGCCGCCATCTCGCCCGACGGGTCGCTCGTCGCGGTCGACACCGAGGACGCCATGGTGGTCCTCGACGCCGAGGACGGCCGCATCCGCCACGAGCGGGAGCGGCTGGCCAGCCGGCTCGGGGACGACGCCTGGTCGCCGTCGGGCACGTCGATCGCCGTGGTCGGGCAGGAGCGCGCGCTGCAGGTCGTCTCCGTGTCCGACGCCGCGGTCGGCGCGCGCGAGGTCGCGCTCGACGGCTCCTACTCGTCCGTCGTCGGCTGGGGCGACGACGAGCACGTCCTCGTGCACTCGACCCAGGACGATGAGGACGACTACTCCCGCATCGACGTCGTCGACGTGCGTCCCGGCGCCGAGGAGCCGGTCTCGCGGACCGTCGCCTCCTACGCGCAGGACCCGCTCACCGGGGCGGCCCTGGGTGCCGTGGACCTCGCCCGCGATCTCGCGGGCGAGTGGGCGACGAGCGGCCCGGTGGGCGCAGCGCCGCTCGCGCCGCTCCAGGTGGCGCTGCTGGCGGGGATCGCGGCGCTCGTGGTCCGCCTTCTGGCACGGCGCCCCCGACCCGCGGGTCGTGGCGCTCCTACGATCGGACCATGACGACGACGCCCGACCCCGCGCTCCCGCTCGTCGAGTACGCCTTCCCGGGGCCGCTGCGCGACCGGCTCGTGGCAGCGATCGCGTCGGGCGCGAAGACCTCGACGAGCTCCCTGCTGGTCCAGTACGCGGCCGACGAGGAGGAGCTCCCCGTCGTCGGATCCCGCGGCACGGTGATCGACTCCTACGGACGCCCCGTGCTCGTGGTCGAGACGACGGACGTGGCGATCGCGCGACTCGCCGACGTGCCGCTCGCCCACGCCGTCGACGAGGGCGAGGGCTTCACGACCGTGGCCGAGTGGCGCGCCGGGCACGAGGCGTTCTGGACCTCGGCCGAGGTCGTGGCCGAGCTGCCCGACGGGTTCGCGCTCGACGACGGCACCGAGGTGGTGCTGGAGCGCTTCCGCGTGGTGGGGCGGTCCGGCGCCGGCGCCTAGGGTCGCATCATGCACCGCCGTCCGAGCGCCCTCCTGACGGCTGCGGCCGTGGCCGTCGCCCTGGCGGGCTGCTCGTCCGCGGGCACGGCCGCCGACGTGGCCCTGCCGGCCGGCGCCGCCCTGCCCCCGTCGACGCCGGGTTCGACTACCAGCTCGGCGGCTCCTCCCCCGTCCCCGAGGGCGCGGGGATCGTGGTCCGGGACAGCTCTGACGAGCCGGCCGGCGGCGCGTACGGCATCTGCTACGTCAACGCCTTCCAGACCCAGCCGGGCGCCACCTGGCCCGACGACCTGCTGGTGCAGGGCGACGAGGGGCCGCTCGTCGATCCCGGCTGGCCCGACGAGCACCTCCTCGACGCCTCGACCCCCGCGAAGCGCGCCGCCGTCGCGGCCCGGCAGGCGACGACGATCGACCGGTGCGCCGACGCCGGCTACCGGGCGGTGGAGCTCGACAACCTCGACTCGTGGACGCGCTCCGCGGGCGCCCTCGACGCCGACGACGCGCTCGCCCTCGCCGCCCTCCTCGTGGACCACGCGCACGACCGCGGCCTCGCGGTCGCGCAGAAGAACGCCGCGGACCTCGGGACGCGGGGCCGGGACGAGGCCGGCTTCGACCTCGCGATCGCCGAGGAGTGCGACCGCTGGGACGAGTGCACAGCGCTCACGGACGTCTACGGGCCGCACGTGCTCGACGTCGAGTACGTGGACGACCTGCGCGACACCACCGAGGGGGCGTGCGCGCGGATCCGGTCGCTGGATCCCGCGCCCCGGGGCGTCGTGCGCGACCGCGGCCTCGTGCCCGCGGGCGAGGACGGGTACGCCCGCGCCGCCTGCTGAGCGGAGCGGGCCGTCCTCCTTCCT
Source organism: Clavibacter sp. AC415 (assembly GCF_979252985.1). NCBI lineage: Bacteria > Bacillati > Actinomycetota > Actinomycetes > Micrococcales > Microbacteriaceae > Clavibacter > Clavibacter sp. AC415. The sequence goes on from NZ_CEEDAR010000015.1 coordinate 41,276, forward strand.
GGCGTCCTGGCGTCCTGGCGTCGCGGCGTCGCGGCGTCGCGGCGTCGCGGCGACCGGCCCGGCGTGACACCATGCGGCATGGACGACGACCGGCGCGCCGAGATCGCCGAGCTGCGGCGCCGCGTGTTCGGGCCGGGCCGCGACACCGTGGACTCGGCCGCGCTCGAGCGCCTGCGCGAGCTGGAGGGACAGGTCGCGAGCGATGCTCCCGGACGCACGGCGGAGCCCGATCCGGGATCGGCGGCATCGCCCGGAGATGGCACGCCCGCCTCCGGCTCGGTAGCCGGCGGGCCCGCCGCGCACGACTCGCACGACCCGTCCCCCGCGCCCGATGCGACTCCCGTACCCGACTCGGCGACCCGGTCGGACGAGCACCGCCCGCTCCGCCGCCGTCGCACCGGCACCCGCCGTCGCACCCGCACCCGCTGGGGCATCGCGCTCCCCTGGGCCGCCTCCCTGGTCGTGGTCGCGGTGCTCGCGGCGGGGATCACGGCCTGGGCCCTCGACGACGACCGCGCCACGGTCGCCGTGCTCGACCTCGAGCTGCTCCCGGAGCCCGACAACGCGACCTACCTCTCGGTCGACACCGGCTCGGTGATCCCCGGCACGGCCGTCGCGGGCTTCCACGGGCTGACGGTGGCCCGCGTGCCGGTGGACCCCGGCGACGCCGCCGATCCGGCCGCCTGGACGGTCCCCGCGCCCGCCGAGCCGAACGCTGCGTGCCTCACCGTCGGGGCATCCGCCCCGGACGGCTCCGTCGACGGCCCCTCGGAGTGCGGGGCCGGATCCGTCGCCGCGCGCGTCGCGGTCGTGGTCGCGGACGATGCGTCCGAGGAGCTGCGAGCCGCGTACCCGGTGGGAACCACGCTCCTGTTCGAGGACGAGGGCGGCCCCGTCCGCGTCCGGGTCGCCGCCCACTGACGCCCCCTCCCCGGTGGCGCCGGCGATCCCCGGACATGCGATCCCGGCGCCGACGCCCAGCCGGATCCGCTACGGTGATGCCCGTTCGGGGAGCGCGCCTATCGGGGCGCCTCGTCTGGTTCGATTTCCGGAGCTCTCCACCACCGCCGTCCCCGCGGCCTCATGCCCGCCTGTCGGGAGCCCGTCGCCGCCGCGGGTGAACCCCGCCTGCCGCCAGCGCGTCCCCGTCAGCCGGTCGCCGCGCACCTCACTTGTCCCACACGCGGACGGGCCGGAGGCCGCGGTCGGCGCGCTCGGCGTTCACGATCTCCTCCACGAGCGCCTGCTTCCCGGCGGTGTAGGCGCGACCGTCGGCCGCCGTCGCCGCGAGCTCCGCCTTGCGCGCGTCGTAGCGGCGGCGTGCGTCGGCATCGCGCAGCAGCCGGTCGCGGAACAGGCGCTGCGGGCAGGTCTCCCAGGCGTCGGCGGCGAACACGTGGAGGATGTGCGTCCGCACGCCGTCCGCCGACCGGACGTGCACGTCGTGGTTCCTCGGGCCGGTCCGGTGCCGCGAGTACCCGAGGAGGCGCAACGGCGCGTCGAGCCCCGCGGGTCGAGGCCGGGCGCCGCCCGCGCGGCGAGGTCGAGGACCGGCTTGGCGCGGAGTCCCGGCACGGCCGTGCTGCCGATGTGCTCGACGGCGGTGAGGGATGCTCCTGCCGCAAGCAGGACGCGGGCCGCCTCGACACGGAACGCCGCAGCCCATTCCGGGCGGTGCTCCTCGAGGCGGATCATCGGCGCCACCCTACCCAGCGGGGCGCGGCGGTCGGCGCGCGGCCGCGACGGATCGGGCCGCGCGTCCGGCACCATCGGATCATGACCGCCGCGCTCCGCATCGTCGCCCTCGTCTTCCCGCACGTGACCCAGCTCGACCTCACCGGTCCGCTGCAGGTGCTCTCGCGGCTGCCCGGGGCCGTGGTGGACGTCGCCTGGCACCGCATCGAGCCCGTGCCGACGGACAGCGGGTTCTCCCTCCTGCCCACGACGACGCTCGCGGACGCCCCGCCGGCCGACGTGCTGCTCGTGCCGGGCGGACGCGGCGCCTTCGAGGCGATGGAGGATCCCGAGGTCGTCGCGTTCGTCGCGCGGCAGGCGGCCGCGGCGCGCCACGTGCTCGGCGTGTGCACGGGGGCGTTCGTCCTCGGGGCCGCCGGGCTCCTCCGCGGGCGCCGTGCGACGACCCACTGGGCCTCGCATCCGCTGCTGGAGCTGCTGGGAGCGACACCCGTGGCGGAGCGCGTCGTGCGCGACGGGACCCTGATCACGGGCGGCGGGGTGACGAGCGGCATCGACGCGGCGCTCGTGCTGGCCGCGGAGCTCGCGGGCGACGCCGAGGCCCGGTCGATCCAGCTGACGCTCGAGTACGACCCGCAGCCGCCCTTCGACGCCGGCCACCCGTCCCGGCCCGGCGCCGACCCGGAGCAGGTGGAGCGCGCGATGGCCGATGCTCGGCGCGACCGCGGCCCGATCGTGGAGCGCGCGGCGAGGCGCCGGGGTGACATCGGCTGAGCGCCCCGCCGGCGCGGCGGACGACGGCGCGGCAGGCGACGGCCGCCTGGCCGTTCACCGCCGGATCCGCCCGGGCGCGGTCGTCCGGGCACGGACCTGGCAGGGTCGAGGAGCGGGGATCCACCGGTCCGCGCAGATCCCCCGAGGAGCACCATGCCGCTGATCCGCTTCCTGTTCGTCGCCGTCCCCGTCATCCGCCGCTTCCTGCGCAGCCGCCAGGGCAAGGCCGCCATGGCCAAGGGCAAGGCGCAGCTCGCCAAGCGCTCGCAGAAGCGCGCCGCCCAGCGCGCCGCGGCGACCCGCCGCCGCTAGCCCACGCGGCTCCCGTCCGGTCCCGGACGCGCAGCAGCCTCCGGTCGCGCGCGCGCCGGCCGGCCCGGCGTCAGGTGCCGGGCGCGAGCAGCGCCGCGATCACCAGCAGCACCGGGATCGACGCGACCGTGGTGATGAGCACGGTGTCGCGGGCGAGCACCACGCCGCGGTCGTAGCGCGACGCGAAGTTGAAGATGTTCTGCGCGGTCGGCAGGCCCGCGATCACCGTCGCCGCGAACGTCTGCTCCGCGTCGAGGTGGAAGGCGAACCGCGCGAGCAGGAACGCCGCCAGCGGCATGACGACCGTCTTGATCGCCGAGGCGACCACGATCTCGCGGCGCCCGGATCCGGGCGCGAGCGGCTTCCGCCCCACGAGCGACATGCCGAACGCCATCAGCACGATGGGGATGGCGGCGCCGCCGATGAGGCGGAACGGCTCGTAGACCGCGTCCGGGATCTCGAGCCCGGTGATCGCGATGAGGATGCCGAGCATCGACGCGATGATCATGGGGTTCCGCAACGGCTGGGTGAGGATCCCGACCACCGAGGCGGATCCGCGGCTGGAGATGTCGAGGATCGTGAGCGTCGTCGGCGCCAGCACCAGCAGCTGCAGGAGCAGCACGGGCGCGACGAGCTGGGCGTCGCCGAGCACGTAGATCGCGACGGGCAGGCCGATGTTGTTGGCGTTGACGTAGCTCGCCGACGCCGCGCCGATGGTGGTCTCCGCGACCGGCCGGTGGAACAGGATCCGCGCGATCACGAGGTACAGCAGCGCCGAGACCGCGACCGCGCTCGCCGACGCCAGCAGGAACGCGGAGAAGACGACGTGCAGGTCGGCCTCGGCGAGCACGGTGAAGAGCAGCGCGGGCGTCGCGACGAAGAACGCGACCCGGTTGAGGGAGTGCTGGGCGCCCGGTCCGGCGATCCCGGAGCGGCCGACGGCGTAGCCCACGGCGATGATGAAGCCGATGATGGCGAATCCGGTCAGCACCCCGATCATCCGGTCTCCCCTCGTCCGCGTCCTGCCAGCCTACGGGCGGGCGGCCCGCCGCCGACGCCAGGGCGACGCCCCTGCCGTTCGACGCGGGGACGGCATGCGGACACCGCCGAGTCATCCCGCCCGCCTAGCGTCGGCCGCGTCGCGCCCGCGACCCACCGTCCCCGCCGGGTACCCCCCGCGCCCTGCCGCCAGGATCAGATGCGACTCCCCTCCCGCCGCCGCCCGCACTCGCGCATCGTCCTCGCGCTCGCCCTCGCGAGCGCCGTCGGCGGATCCGTCCTGCCGGCGGTCCCCGCGTTCGGCGCGACGGCGTCTGCGGCCACCGCGTCCGCCGCCGAGGCTCCCGCACCGGGCGCGGATGCCGCGGCCGGCACCGCGCTCGGCCTGTCCGCCGAGGAGCTGCCCGTTCCCGACCGTGCTCGCGATCGCGCTGGCGGCCGCGGGCATCACCGCGGTCGGGACGGTGCGGCGCCCGCGCCGCGACTGACCCGGCCGGACGGGTCGACCCGCACGGCCGGCGCGGCCGGACGGGCCGCGGCGGATGGCACGCACGCCGCCGCGGCGCTCGTCAGCCCCGCGTCACCACGGTGAAGCCGCCGGGCCGCACGTTGGCCGTGGTGCCGCCGGCCTGCGCGGCCGACGCGACGAGCCGGCCGTCCGAGGCCCGAACACGTCGACGCGCACGCGCTCGCCGGACGTGCCGACCACGGCGGTCTCGCGGATCCGGGATCCCGAGACGAGCAGCTCGCTCGCGCCGGCGGTGCCGTCCAGCGCCAGCCGCGACACCACCGGCCGGACGAGGACGCCGTCCAGCCGCGTGACGCCCGCGGAGCCCGTCAGCGCGCACGGTCGTCGCTCCCGCGGGCGCGGAGGCGGCGAGCTGCTGCGGCAGCAGGGTGCCCGTCCCGGCGCTCACGCCCTCGGGTGCGGCGCGACCGGTCAGCGCACCGAGGGGGCGAAGGATCCCGGCCTTCCACACCGAGATCGGCGCCTCGCCGAGCGTGCCGCAGGGTCACCGGCTCGACGATGCGCGCCCGGTCCGAGGAGCCGATGTCGAGCACGGCTGCCTGGCCCTTGGCGAGCGCGAGCAGGGATCCGCTGATCGAGGCCTCCCCCGTCCACGACGACTCCGGGCGCGACGACCCGCGGCCGTGGTCGACGCGGCGGTCTCGGCCTCGACCATGCGGAGCCCGTCGCGGGCGACGACCTCCGCGGAGCCGAGCGCCTGGCGCGCGCACCTCCGGGTGGGCGTCGAGGGCGAGCATCGCGAGGAGGCCGTGGATGGTGCTCTCGGCGCCGCTGTTGCGGTTGACGGTCCCGTCCGGCTGGACGCCGTCGTAGGTCACGCCCGTCGCCGGGTCGTAGACGGGCTCGCCGGACGCGTTCGCGCCGAAGAACCACGCGGCCGTCATGCCCGCGAGGTGCAGGAGCCCGGGTCGGTCGCCGACGTCGGCGACGGCGAGGAGCGACTGGAGCCGGCTGTCGGCGCCGTAGGCGATCTGCACGCGGTCGGTGGGCGTGGGGATCCAGCCGTTGTCGGGGCCGTTCGAGGTGAGGAGCACGGGCGTGAAGCCCGCCGTGTCGGCGACGGCCGGAGCCAGGAGGTCGGCGCGGCCGAGCGCGTCGGAGGCGCGGGCGAGCAGACGCGGGCATCTGCGACGCCCACGCGTGCCAGTTCGACCGGCTGAGCGACCACGGCAGCACCGCCCCGTACGGCCAGGCCGTCGCGGAGCCCGCGCCCATCGCGGCCACGCCCTCGGCGAGCTTCCCGAGGGAGTCGCGCACGCCGGCATCGTCCGGGGCGGCCTCGACGTAGGCGGAGAGGCCGGCGCACGGCCTCGCTGGTGGCGTCGGCGCCGTCGGCGATGAGCCGCGGCGGGACGCGCTTCCCGTCCGCGGTGCGCCGGTACCGCGGGTAGTCCGCGAGCGACTGCCGGTCGACCGCGGCGACGCCCAGCTGCAGGCGGCGCCTGGAGGAACGCGGCGAACGCCGGATCCTCATCCGCGAAGGCCGCGTAGCCCTCCCCGAACGCCCACAGCGTGCGGGCCAGCCAGTAGCTGTCTCCCGAGTCGGAGGGGTCGGGGAGCTCGACCGGCTCGGGGCTCTCGTCGAAGTCGCCGTCGGGCTGCGTCCAGAGGATCTCGTTGCCGGCGTCGTCGCCGGTGGTGGTCTGGAAGTAGGCGAGGGCGCAGGAGGAGCTCGTAGGCACGCTCCCGGCTCGCGGTGTCGCCCGTCTGCTGCCAGTGGCGCACGTAGACCACCGCGGCGCGGGAGATGTCGTCGGTGTTGTAGGCGCCCTGGCCCCAGTCGCCCGTGACGGGATCCAGCGGACCGCCGCCGACGCGCGCGAAGGCGCCGCCCTGGCCGGGCGTCTGCATATGTCCACGGCATGGTGAGCGCCGGCTCCTCGGCGAGCCGGTAGGTCGTGTGGCCGTCGACGGGGGTGGGCGTGGCCTCGTCGAGCAGGAAGTCGAGGTGCGCCGTGCTCGTGAGCGCGACGCCGTCGTCGGGGGCCGCGAGCGCGCGGGGCGCCGTGGCGGCGCCGGCTGGCCTGCGAGGCCCCCGGCGGCGAGGGCGACGGCCGCGAGCGCGGCCGCCGTCCGGGTGATGGTGATGCGCGTCATCGGGCTCTCCATGGGTCGGTCGTGCGGGTCGTGCGTGGTGATCCGGCTGGATCAGGCGGTGCGGTCCAGGCGGGCCACCCCGATGGCGCTGTCGGCCATCCCGTAGAACACGTAGTCGACGCCGTCGATCCGCTCGATGGTCGTGGGGAAGACCACGTTGGCGACGATGCCGTCGGTCTCGTCCGCGGTCTCCGGGGAGAGCAGCGGCTCGCTGGTGCGCCGGAGGACGCGCGAGGGGTCGTCGGCGTCGAGGATCATCGCGCCCGCCGAGTAGAAGACGTCCTTCTGCTGCGCCACCCGGAACTCGAGCGTCCCGACGACGCCGTGGTGGATGCGCAGCCACCCCTCCGGCACGCGCAGGGGCACCGAGTCCCCCGCCGATCTTCAGCTCCTCGAAGGCGTGCTCGCTGAGGGCCACCTGCCGGTGCCACCTCCACCGCACGAGGTTCGCGACGTCGCGCTCCACCTCCTCGACGGGCACGTAGCTGATCCAGATGCCCGCGCGTCGGTCGGTGACCTGCGCCGGGGCTGCGCCTCGATGCCCTCGGCGATGCCGAGCTCCCAGGTCGGCCGGTGCAGGGCGGCGTAGCAGGGCGTCCCGTCGGGGCCGGGGACGGCCTCGGGGAAGAACAGCGTGTCCTTGTTCGGGAACAGCGACAGGTCGACGCCGAGGTCGTCGTCGTAGGCGAAGTGCACTGGCCCGAGCCGGCGCCACTCGCGCAGGTCGGTGGAGACGGCGATGGCGCTGCGGGGGCCCACCGGCCCGTAGGCGACGTAGGTCATCACGTGGAGCCCGAGCGCGTCGATGAAGGTGATCCGCGGATCCTCCCACCCCCGCGTTCTCGAGCCCCCGCTCGAAGGGCCGGTCGGGTGCGAGCACCACGCCCTGCCGCTCCACGCCGACGGGTACGCCGTCCTCGACGAGGATGCGCGCGATGCCGATGCGGCTCACGTTGCCCGCGGCGACGAGCCGCGGGAGGAGGTACAGCTCGCCGTCGGGGCCGCGGCCGCTGGCCGGGTTCGGCGCCCCCCTCGGCCTCGAAGGGGTCGTCCGGGTCGGGCGTCATCACGACGCCCACGCGGGTGAGCGCGTAGGGGAACGCGGTCGCGGGGGAGGTGGTCGAGGTCATGGTCAGCCTTTCACGCCGGAGCCGATGTGGGTGGAGATGAAGTACCGCTGGAACACGATGAACAGCAGCACGGCCGGTGCGGCCAGCACGCACGCGCCCGCGAGGACGGCGCCGAACGGGTTGGCCGCGGTCGCCGCCACGTTGCTGATGTAGTTGGCGAGCGAGACGGCCAGCGGCTGCAGCGTCGCGTCCTTGGTGATGAGGAACGGCCACAGGAACTCGTTCCAGGGCCCGATGAAGGTGAGGAGCATCACGGTCACGAGCGCGCGGTCGCACGAGCGGCAGCGCGATCCGCCGGAGCACGGCGAGCTCGCCCGCCCCGTCGATGCGCGCCGCGTCGAACAGCTCGCGCGGCACCTGCAGGAAGTACTGGCGGAAGATGATGACCGCCGTCGAGTTGATGGCGAACGGCAGGATCATGCCGAGGTGCGAGTCCGCGAGACCGTAGTCCCGGGCGATGAGCACGTACAGCGGGATCATCAGCAGCTGGAACGGCACCACCTGGACGAGCAGCGCCAGCGCGAAGGTGATGCCGCGCCCCCGCCACTCGAGCTGCGCGAGCGCGTCATCCCACGAGCACCCCGAACACGACCGTGCAGAGGATCACCCCTCCGGTGAAGATGCCGGAGTTGACGAGCCCCGACACGAGGTCGATGCGTCCGTCGATGTCCGTGTAGTTCGCCCGGTGATGTTGCCGAGGGAGGGGAACGCGCCCGCCGGCGACGGGGTCGGGCGACTCCTGGAGGGAGCCGACGACCATGTGGTCGAAGGGGAGCAGGAACACGAGCGCGCCGAGGGCGAGCACCACGGCGCGCAGGGCCTTCTGCCCCCGCGTCATGCGGTCGCTCACCGGCTCCCGTCTCCCCGGCGAAGCGGTTCTGCAGGAGCGCGATGACGAGCACCAGCACCACGAGGACCACGCCGATGGCGGCGGCGACCCCGGGCTTCCCCTGCTGGATCCCCTCCTGGTACATCAGCAGCACCGGCGAGGTCGACGCGCCGTTCGGCCCGCCGCCGCCGGTGAGCAGGTACGGCTCGGTGAAGAGGTTCGCGCCGGTCACCGTCGCGAGCAGCAGGACGAGGACCGTCGCGGGGCGGACCCCGGGGATCGTCACGGAGAAGAAGGTCCGGACGCGACCGGCCCCGTCCGTGGCCGCCGACTCGTACAGCTCGCGGGGCACGTTCTGCAGCGCCGCGAGGTACAGCAGGATGTAGAACCCGAGCTGCTTCCACGTCACGAACAGCGCGATGGTCGGCATCGCCCACGCCGAGTTGATGAGCCAGGAGGGCGTGGGCGCGAGCGGCCCGAGGACGGAGTTGACGAGCCCGTCGCCGGAGAACAGGAACAGCCACACCCCGACGACCGCGACGCTCGCGGTCACGTAGGGCACGTAGTAGGCGACCCGCAGGAACGTGCGGAACCGCACCACCTTGTCGAGGGCGGTGGCCAGCACGAGCGAGAGCACCACGGTGAGCGGCACGTTGATGAGGAGGAACACGCCCACGTTGCCGAACGAGCGGATCACGGCGGGGTCGCCGAGCACGGTGCGGAAGTTGTCGAGCCCCACGAAGGGACGGTCGACCACCGCGCCGGGGCGGCGACGAAGTAGTCGTGGAACGCCATGTAGATGGCGAACCCCCAGGGGATACGCGAACACGGCGAGCACGAACACCAGGCACGGCGCGCTGAACAGGAGCCCCCAGCGGGTGGCGCCCGAGGATCCGGTTCAGCGGCCCCCGGCGCTCGGCGGCGGAGGGCGCGGGCCGCGGGGCGCCGGGCGGGCGCCCGGCGCGCCGGGGCGCGGAGGTGACGGACACGGCGATGCCTAGCCCTGCGCGGCGAGCTCGTCGATCTGCGCGGCGGCCTCGTCGAGCGCGTCGTGCACGTCGCCCTCGCCGAAGATCACGGCCTTCGACCACGCGTCGCGGAACGCCTGCAGCATCTCCACCGTGGTGGGCCCGCCGGGCACCTCGACCGTGCGCGCCGCCTGGTCGCCGAACTGCGTGTAGGCGGGGTTGGCGGTGAAGTAGTCGGCGTAGGTGCCCTGCAGGTCGGTGCGCAGCGGCATCTGGCCGGTCAGCTCGAGGAGCTGGCCGTCCTGCTCCTCGCTGGTCGCGAACTTGAGGACCTGCCCAGGCGGTCGCCTGGTTCTCGCAGGCCGAGTACAGGCCGACGTTCTTCGCGTCGCTGAACGTGTACACCTCGTCCGCGGGCTTGCCGTCAGCGGTGGGGACGGGGACGGATCCCCAGTCGACCTTGTCCTGGTACACGGAGACGGCCCCGGACGGGCCGACGATGGACATGGCGGCCTGGCCGTCGGCGAACGAGTTCGCCCGTGTAGGCCTCCTGGCCGGCGAGGCCCTCGGAGTAGAGGCTCGCCCAGAAGTCGGCGGCCGCGTCGCCGGCCTCGTCCGCGAAGGTCGCCTTGCCGTCCTCGACGAGCTGCGCGCCGTCGGACTGCGCCGCGTAGAGCGGGTAGAAGTCGAACTGGGTCTGGAAGAACTCGCTCGTCGGCGCCGGGAGGATCGCGTTGGGGGCGACCCCGGCGTCCACGAGGGCCTTCGACGTCGCGAGGAAGTCGTCGTAGGTGGACAGCGCCGGGGCCTCGGGGTCGAGCCCGGCCTGCCGGAACAGGTCCTTGTTGTAGAAGATCATCACGGGGTTCGACTTCCACGGCATCTGGTGGTCGCCGCCGTCCTCGCCCTGGTACTGCTCCGCGGAGTCGCCGCTGCGCTCCTCGATGTAGGAGGCGCCGTCCGGGAAACGACGCCAGGTCGACGAGGCCGCCCTGCTTCTGGAACTGGCCGACGGCGCTCGGAGCGGTGTTGAAGATGAGGCACGGGGCGTTGCCGTGGCCGGTGATGGCGGCGCCGATGACCTCCTCGCTGCTCTTGCCCGCGGGGATCTCCTGCCCGGTGATCTGCTCGTCGGGGTGGTCGGCGTTCCAGGCCTCGACCATCTGCTTGCCCCAGGCCACCTCCTGCTCGTTGTTCGAGTACCAGATGGTGATGTCGCCGGTGGCCTCGAGCTTGGCGGACGCATCACCCCCGCCTGCCGAGCTGCAGGCGGTGAGGGCCGCGAGGGCGATCGCGGAGGATGCGGCCACCGCGAGGCGGCGGCGGGATCGTGACGGCGTGCGGGACATCGGTGTCTCCTGTCTCTCCCGGCTCCATCGCCGGGTGCGGTGCTGCGGATCGTGCGGTGCTGCGGTGCTGCGGTACTGCGGTACTGCGGGTCGAGCGGTGCTCTGCTGCGGCGGCGCGGTGCCGTCGCGGCGGGTCAGGGGCGGGCGGGGGCGCGGTCGTCGGCGGGTGCCGGGCCGGTGGATCCGCGCACCACGAGGCGCGCGGGGTCGAGCTCGACGCTCGGGACGGACTCCGCGTCGACGCGGGCGAGGAGCGTCCGGGCCGCGGCGGCCCCCCACGCGAAGGGATCGCTCGCCACGGTGGTGAGCGGCGGGTAGACGTACTGGGCGATGTCCGTGCCGTCGAACCCGGTGATCGAGAGGTCGTCGGGGACACGGAGGCCGGACTCCTGCGCGACGCCGAGCCCGGCGATGGCCATGGGGTCGTTCGCGTAGACGATCGCGGTCGGCCGGTCGGGCCGGTCGAGGAGCGCGCGGGTCGCGCGCGCACCGTGGCGGAGGCGGAGAAGTCCGTCTCGACCACGGGCGCGTCCGACATCCCGAGCTCCGTCGCCGCCGCGAGGAAGGCGTCCGGCGCCGGCTGCCGTGCAGCATCCCCGACGGGCCGGCCACGTGCGCGATGCGCCGGTGCCCGAGGTTGGCCAGGTGGGCGACAGTCACGCGCGCCGGCCGGAGTCGTCGAGCACGACCGCGGGCAGGTCGCTGGGGCACGCGGGGCGCCCCAGGGTCACGGCGGGCAGCCCGAGCGACGCCACGAGGGCGATCCGCGCGTCGTCGTGCCGCAGGTCGGTGAGCAGCACGCCGTCGACGCGCCGGTCCCGGGCGAAGGAGCGGTAGGCGTCGAGCTCCGCGTCCTCCCCTCGACGACGCTCAGCACGAGCGCGCGGCGGAGGCGGACACTATAGACGCCGGCGATCAGGCCGGGGAAGAACGGTCGACGCCGATGACCTTCGGGTCGCGGGCGATGACGAGGCCGACGGCATACGAGGTGCGCGTGGACAGCGAGCAGGGCCGGGAGGCTGGGGCGCCAGCCGAGGTCGTCGGCCGCGCGCAGGATCCGGCTGCGGGAGTCCGAGCTGACGCCCGGCCGGTCGTTAGAGGCCGCGGAGACGAGCGCCTTGCTGACGCCGGCGCGCTGGGCGACGTCGAGGATCGTGGGTGCACCTCCGGCCATGGCCCCTCCTCGTCGAGTGCCGGCGGGCCCCGTGGGTGCGCGACCTGAACCGGTTCAGATGACGGTACGCCCCCCCATGCCGCCGAGCGCAAGGGCCCGGACGCGGGATGTCGGCGGGCCTAGGCGCCCGGCGCGACCAGCCCCTCCATCACGTCGAAGAACGAGCTCCAGCCCTGGATCGTCATGGCGCGCTGCTGGGCGTGAAGTCGCCCGCGACCTGCGTGAACGTCATGCGCGTGGCCCCGCCCGCGACCTCCTCGAGCTCGACCCGCAGCGGCTCGCCCGCGGGCTCGGCCGGCCGGTCGGTCATCGTCATGCGGAGGCGCGTCGGGCGGTCGAGCTCGACGTACCCGCCGGCCCAGTCGATCGCGTTCCCGTCGGGGAGGCGCATCACGGCCGTCCAGGCGCCGCCCTCGCGCACGTCCATCCGCAGGCTGTCGTGCGGGACCTCGATGTCGGCGCCGCCGAACCAGGCCGAAGTCGGCCGGGGTGGTCCACGCATCGTAGACGCGCTCCCGCGGGGCGGCGAACGTGCGGGTGATGACGATGGGCTCGCTCACGGCGACCTCCGAGGCTGCGGGACGGACGGGCCCCGGGCCGGACGCCGGCACGAGGAGGGCCGCCGCCCCCGAGGAGGCGGCGGCCCTGCCGCGAGTCGACCAGCCGCGGACGGCCGTGTCAACGGGAACGCGCCCGAGGAGCGCTCAGCGCCCGTCCGTCCCGTCGCGCGTCTCGCTCGACGGGACGGCGATGCGCGACGCGTCGTCGGCCGCGTCGGGGCCGGTCGCCGCCGATCGCCCACCCGACCCGCCGCTGCGCGCGGCCGCGCGCTGCTCCGCCTCCAGCCGCTCGGCCTCCTCGCCGCCCACCGCCTCGCCGCGGGCGACGAGCCCGGCGACGTCCGACAGCGGGATCTGCTTCAGCAGCAGCGAGAGCACGAACGCGATCGCGATGAACGGCACGAGGTACCAGAACACGGGCGCCAGCGCGTCGGCGTAGGCGTCGACGATGCCGTCGCGCACCGGGCCCGGCAGGGTGCTCAGCGTCTGGGGGTCGATGCTGCTGGCCGAGGCCGCCGCGGCATCCCCGGGGCCGCGCCCGCGCCGGCGAACACGCTCGTGAGGTTCTCGGTGAGGCGCGTGGTGAACAGCGTGCCGAACACGGCGGTGCCGAGCGCGGCGCCCACCTCGCGGAAGTAGTTGTTCGTGCTGGTCGCGGTGCCGATCTGCGCGGCGGGCACGGCGTTCTGCACCACCAGCACCACCACCTGCATGATGAGGCCGAGGCCCAGGCCGAAGACGAACAGGAACACGCAGATGAGCCACACGGGCGTCTGGGCCGTGAGCGAGGTCATCAGCACGAGCGCCAGCATGGTGAGGAGCGTGCCGACGATGGGGAAGATCCGGTAGCGCCCGGTGCGGGTGATGAGGATGCCCGAGAGGATCGACATCCCGATGAGCCCCACCATCATGGGCAGGAGCAGGAGCCCGGAGACCGCCGCCGAGGTGCCGGTGGACATCTGCAGGAACGTGGGCACGAAGCCGATCGCGGCGAACATGCCGATGCCGAGCGCGAGTCCGATGGCCGTGGCGTTCACGAAGACGGGGTTCCGGAAGAGGCTCAGCGGGATGATCGGGTCCTCGGCACGCGACTCGGTGAACACGAACAGCGACGCCGCGACCACGAGGCCGAGCCCGAACGCCCACGCGACGAGGATGCCGGCCGTTCGCCCTGCGCCGCCGAAGTCGGTGAAGAAGATGAGGCACGTCGTGGCGATGGCGAACAGCAGCACCCCGGCCACGTCGATCCGCTTCGTGGCCCTCTTGCTCGGCAGCGTGAGCGTGATGAAGGCGACGATGAACGCCGCGATCCCGATGGGGATGTTGATGTCGACGCCCACTGCCAGGTGAGGTGGTCAACGAAGCCGCCGAGCGGGCCGCCGACCGCGGAGAGGCCGAAGATGCCGCCGAGCGGGCCGAGGTACTTGCCGCGCTGGTTGGCCGGCACGATGTCGGCGATGATCGACTGCGACAGGATCATGAGCCCGCCGCCGCCGAGGCCCTGGGCCGCGCGGAAGACGACGAACGACCAGAAGTCGCCCGCGAACGCGCAGCCGACCGAGGCGAGCGTGAAGATCGCGATGGCCGCGAGGAACAGGTTCCGCCGCCCGAGCACGTCGCCGAACTTGCCGTAGATCGGCATGACGATGGTCGTGGCGAGCAGGTAGGCCGTGGTGATCCAGACCTGGTGGTCGACGCCGCCGAGCTCGCCGACGATGGTCGGCATCGCGGTGCTGACGATGGTCTGGTCGAGGCTCGACAGGAGCATGCCGGCGATGAGCGCCGAGAAGATGATCCAGATGCGCCGCTGCGTGAGCAGCAGGGGCGCGTGGGCGGTGGCGGTCATGGGGTCCGTTCGGGCTGGCGGGTGGATGCGGGGTGGACGACCTCCCGCGCGGCGGCGACGCGCCGGCGGAGGATCAGGTCGATGGGGTCGGCGTTGCCGGGCGCGAGGTACTCGCGTCCGCTCGCGCGGCCGAGGGACGTGACGATCTGCACCACGACGGCCGCGCGCAGGTCGCCGCGTTCGAGGCCCTCGCGGCGCTCGACGAGGAGCGTGTCGCTGTCCTCGTCCTCCACGGACGCCTCGATCGCGCGGATGAGGAGCCCGGGCTCGCGGCGCATGGCGGCGTGCATGTCCTGCAGGGTCGTGCCGTCGGTGTCGAGCCGCGACCAGCGGGCGAGGCACAGGTCGGCGAGGTCGTCGAGGAGCGTCGGCGACAGCTCCGGATCCCGGGGATCACCGCATCGAACGCCTCCTCGAGGTCGGCGGTGTCGAGGCGGGTGGAGCGCCCGAAGAGGGCGTCCTCCTTGGAGGCGAAGTAGTTGAAGAAGGTGCGGCGCGAGACGCCCGCCCGGTCGCAGACCTCCTCGACCGTGAAGCCGGCGAGGCCGTGCTCCGCGGTGAGCGACGCGTGAGGGTCGTCAGGCGCGCCGAGGTCTCCACCCGCCGTCGCTCGCGGAGCCCGGTTGCACCATCTGTCATGGAGTGCATGTTTGCACTTCACGGCTGTGAGTGCAAGCGAGCGCACGATCGGAAGCGGCGCTACTCCCGGCTTCGCGCGCAGGCCGAGGTCGACCAGGTCGATGAGCCAGTCGAAGCTCGCGTCCGTCGCCATCCCCGCTGGAATCCGCCGTCGGCCTCGATGGTGGCGAAGCCGTGGAAGACGCTGCGGAGCGCGCGGAGCGCATGGGCGGCCTGGGCCTCCGGGAGGTCGTACCCGCGGAGCACCGCGACGAAGGGCTCGAGCACGCGCGCCGACGCGACGGCGATAGGGATCGTCCGGGCCCGTGACCTCGACGCCGACGGTGGCGGCGTACAGGCCGGGGTGAGGATGAACCCGCGGAGCGCGTGGGCGGCGGCCCGCAGGGCGTCATGTCCCGCGCGCCCCTGGATGGCGGCGCCGATCGCGTCCGCCGCCTCGTCGAGGGCGCGCGCGGCGATGCGGCAGGTCAGGTCGTCCTGGCCGGCGACGTGCTTGTAGAGCGAGGGCGTGCGCACTCCGACGCGTTCCGCCAGCCGGCCCATGGTCAGCTCGGCGAAGCCGATCTCGTCGGCGAGGTCGGCGCCGGCGGCGACGACCGCAGCGGTGTCGAGGCCGGCATGCAGCCATGCGCGCTCGCCAGGAAGGCCGTCATCGCGGTCGCCACCTCGGCGGGGTGCTGCGCGTGCGGGTCATGCCCGGCGCCGTCGATCACGACGAGGCGGCCGAGGCCCGCGGGCAGGGCGGCGACGATCGCCTCGCCCTCGGCCCGGGGGTCGGCCCATCGCCATCGGCCCCGCCTGCACCACGAGGACCGGGCATCGCACGTTCCCGAGCTGCGCGCCGGCGTCCACCGGGGTGCCGGAGCCCATGGCCCGGAGCGCCTGCATCCGGCCGGGCTCGGCGAGCATCGCGCGGATCCGCTCCAGGCGGGCGGCGTGGTCGGCGGGCCGGATGCCGGGGTACGCGACATCGAGGTACCGCAGCCACTCCCGCGAGCTGCGCAGCAGGGTCGTGCCCAGGAGGTGGCGCATGCCCCCGGCGGAAGGCGAACCCGGAAGTCGGAGGAAAGCGACTACCGGGTGAACGGCGCCAGCTCGACCACGGCGGTGACGAGGTGCGGGGCCGTCGCCGCGGCGATGGTGACGGCACCGCCGGAGATGGAGTGGCCGACGAGGACCGCGGGGCCGCCCAGGCGCTCGACGAGCCGGATGAGGTCGCCGGCGATGTCGGTGCGGGAGTGCCCGGCCCATCCGACGCTCGACTCCCCTGTGGCCGCGCAGGTCCACCGCGGCGACCCGGTAGCCGGCCTCGACCAGGAGGGGCGCGAGGAAGCGGATACGCCTCCCGGCTGTCGCCCATGCCGTGGGCGAGCACGAGGAGCGGGCCGGTGCTGCCGCTCAACTCGTAGGCGAGCGTGCCGCCGTCGATGGTCAGGTGCTCGGTCATGCCCGCCTCCAGATGGGATCCACGCGATGGCTTACCGCGTTAGCCAAAAGCTAGCACTATTAGCCACGCGTGGTCCACCCCCTCCCGGGATGATGGGACGGCGGGCGACGAGGCCCGCACGACCCGAGGAGCGACGTGATCACCGAGCTGCACCCCTCCGCCGACCTGAGCCCCGAGGACCGCGCCGCGACCGGCGCCCTCACCGACGCGGCGTTCACCCTGCCGCCGGACGATCCGGCGAGCCTCATGCGCTGGGCCGACCCCGACGAGACGGCCATCGCCCGGGATCCCGACGGCGGCGTCGCCGCGATGGTCGTGGTCGTGCACCGCGACGGCCTCCTGGACGGGACGCCCGTCCGCCTCGCCGGGATCGGCGGCGTCGCGACCTGGCCGGCCCTCCGCCGCCGCGGCTACGCCCGTGCGGCCCTCGAGCGGGCCCTCGCCGCGATCGACGCGCACGACCCCGACCTCACCATGCTCATCTGCGACCCGGCGCGCGTGCCTGTTCTACGCGAGCGTCGGCTTCGTGCCGTTCGCCGGCACCACCTGGATGGAGCAGGACGGCGAGCGCGTGGTCCTCGAACGCACGAGCGCACCATGATCCGCCCGGGCCGCCTCCCCTCGCCCGCGGACGGCGACCTCGACCTGTGCGGGCCGCCGTGGTGACGGCCGCGCCGCGGATCGCGCTCATCCCGGTGGACGCGGACGTGGAGGCGGACGCGATCCGGGCGTTCCTCACCTCGAACGCGTTCCCGTTCCACATGACGCCCCGGCCGAGCGCCGAGGACGTCGACCGGCGCCTCGCCGAGGGCGCGTTGTCCGTGCCCCGGAGCACGAGGCGCTCTGGGTGGAGGTCAGCGGGGTCGGGACGGGCTGGGCTTCTCGCCGTGCTCGACGACCTGGAGGACCCCGGCGTCATGCTCGACCTGCGCCTCGCCGAGCGATGGCGCGGCCGCGGGCTCGGGGAGCCCGTCGTGCGCGTGCTCACCGACCACGTGTTCCTGGGCATACCCGCACGTGGTCCGGTTCGAGGCGCAGACGCGTGACGACAACCGGGCGATGCGCCGCGTGCTCGTGCGCGCCGGCTTCGTGAAGGAGGCGCACTACCGCGACGGCTGGCCCGTCGCGGGAGGCGGCACGCCCGGGCCTCGGTGGCCTACGGCGTCATCCGCCAGCGACCACGAGGACGGGCACCGCGACCCCGGTGCCGTCGGGACGACGAGGCGTAGCCGCACCCCGCTCATTCGCACGGATGCTGCGCGGCCGCGCGGAACCACGCGCGGATCCGGCTCGGGAGACACGATCTGGCGCCGAACCCGCCGTTACGGTGGAGTCACCGCACGCCACCCGCACGATCGGAGGTCGAACCATGTCCCACGCCGCTCCCGCCGCCGCAGCCGTCATCGGCGAGCCCGAGGTCGTCGAGGACGTGGCCGCGGTCGCCTCCTCCTCCCCGCCTGGCTCGACCTCAAGGCCGCGGCCGTCGCCCTCCAGCCGCTGCGGGCGAAGGACGGCTCCGTCCCGGACGCCGGGCGCCCGCGCGGAGGCCGCCCGCCTCATCGGACGCATCCGCGAGGCCGTCAGCGCGCTCGCCCCGCTGTTCCCGCACGACGCCGCCTACCTCGACGCCCTCGGCGTCGACTTCGCGCGCTCTGGCGTCGACGCCGGTCTCGGCGTCCCCGACTTCCTCGACTCGCTCACCGCCTTCCAGCCGCAGCGCGACCGCGTCGACGGCATCCGCCACCTCGTCGTCTTCCCGATCACGCAGAACGGCAGCGCGAGCCGCCTCGTCGAGGCCGTGCTGATCGAGGTCGTCTGGCCGGAGTTGGTCAGGCGAGGGCTTCAAGGTCGGCGACTCCGGCAACGCGCTGTTCGTCCCCATCCGGTTCCTCAACTTCACGCCGGCTACGACACGAACTCAGCGTACTATTACCGAGACCGTCGCCATGCGCGAGATCCCCAGCGAGTTCACCCTGGGGCGCGATCTTCGCCAACCGCGAGGCCACCACTACCGCCGCGTCATGCGCCACGCCGCCGAGGTCACGAAGCTCGAGCTGCCGGAGGACGCGCGCCGCCTGCTGGAGGACCAGCGCCTGGCGAGGAGGAGACCTTCGTGATGCGGAACCTCATCCACGACCGCACGCACATGCGCAGCAACCTGCCGTTCGACCCGTTCATGATCAAGCAGCAGTTCCGTTCTTCCTCTACTCGATCGAGGAGCTGCGCTGCGACCTCACCGCGTTCCGAGAGGCCGTCGCCATCCAGCGCCGGCTCGCCGCGGATGAACCCGCCGAGCAGACCGCCGCCGACGACGCCCTCCTGGAGCGCGCCGGCATGGTGCAGCACGCGGTCATCTTCGACCGGATCTTCCGCTTCGCCATCACCGGGTCGCGCGTGCGCAACTACGACGGCCTCGGCGGCCAGCTCCTGTTCGCCTGGCTGCACCAGCACCACGTGCTGCGCTGGACCGACACCGCCTTCACGATCGACTGGGACGAGGTCGCCGACGTGGTCGTCGCGCTCGCCGACCGGGTCAACGACCTGTACTGGCGCTCCATCGACCGGCCGAAGACCGCGCACTGGCTGGCCGCCTACGCGATGGTCACCGAGACGGTCACGCCGCACCCGGCGTCGGTCTGGGCGAAGGGCCCCGACGCCCTGCCGCTCGACGGCCCGCCGAAGGGGCTCACCGATCTCGTGCTCGACGACGAGTTCCCGCTCAGCATGTTCTTCGAGGCGCTGGAGAGGAAGATGCGCGACGTCATCGGATCCACCGCGGGGATCACCGGGCCAGCGGCATGAGCGTCGACGGCCGCGTGGTCGTGGTGGCGGGCGCGTCGAGCGCCGCCGGTCGCGCGGTCTCCGCCGCCCTGACGGCGGCCGGGGCCGCGTCGTCGCGGTGGGTACGGACGCAGGGACGCCTCCAGGGCGTCGACGCGGCCCGCCGTGAGGTGTGCGACCTCGCCGACCACTCGGCCGTCGTGGAGCTGGCCGGCCGGATCCGCGACGAGCTCGGCGGCGTCGACGGGCTGATCCACCTGGTCGGCGGCTGACGCGGCGGCAACGGCCTCGAGGGGCAGACCGACGACGACTGGGACTTCCTGCACGAGCGGCTCGTCACCACGCTGCGCAACACCACGCGCGCGTTCGACGCCGACCTTGCAGGCGTTGGGCGCGGGCCACCTCGCCATCGTGTCCTCCACCGCGGTGCAGCGCCCCTATCCGGGCGGCGCCAACTACTCGACGGCGAAGATCGCCGCGGGAACGTGGGTGCGGGCGGTGGACCGCGGCTTCTCGAAGGCCGGATCCCCCGCCCGCACCACGATCTTCGTGGTGAAGGCGCTCGGCGGCCTCGAGCAGGCGCTGGCCCGCCGGGTCGCGGCGCTCTGGACCGCCGTGCCGCCCGAGCGGGAGCTCATCGAGTCCTGACCCGGAGGCGCGGCGTCACCTCGGCGGCGCATGACGCGTGGCCCCGAGGACAGGGCGCACCCGGGGATGCGCGTGGCGCGCGGTATACGGTCGCGAGGTGACCCCGCACACCAGGACAGCCGAGCACGACGCCTTCGGCCCGTGGATCGACACGGTCCGCACGCGGACCGAGGGGATCCCCCGCCTGCTCCACCCGCACGGTAGACCGTCCCGGCCGCGGACCTCGTGCTGAAGGTCCCGCGCGACATCCCGCGGCGCGACACCGACCCCTCCATGGACCTGTACGAGCACCTGCTCGTCGTCGGGGACGAGGCGCTGGAGGTGCTGACTCGCGACGGGTCCGGGTACGCCCATGCGCGCCACACCCCGTACGCCGAGCTGGTCGCCGTCCGCGACCGCGTCGACCTGCTCGACGGCCTGCTCGCGGTGCACGCGGCCGACGGCGACGCGCTGCGGATCCCGTTCGACGGCGCGTCCGTCGACGTCGTCCTCGGTTCACGGAGCTGCTGGTGGCGCTCACCGGCGAGGCCGCCGGCGTCGTCGCGACCACCCCGGCCCCGGCGCCGCGGGCGACGCCGCGGATGGACGTGGGACCGGACGAGGCCGGCGGGTGCGCCGCGTCGGCGTACGGGGACCTGGCGGCCCGGGATCCCGAGCTGGACTGCCTGTCGTCGCGCCCGCGCACGCCGCTGGTCCCCCGGGCGACCGGGCTCCGCGGCATCCTGCAGCGCCTCCGCCCCATGAGCGCCGCCGGCGCCGTGGTCGCGTCCACCCCGCGCGAGCTGCTGGTCCTCACCCGCCGCGAGCCCGTGCTGCGCCGGCGCACCGCGACGCTGTCGCTGGACCGCCTGCGGATCCTCCGCCACGCCATCACCTCGACCGCGGTCGAGCCGCACCCGCGCTGGGCCGGCATGTCAAGCCAGTCACCATCCGTGCCGGTGCGGCCTCGTTCGAGGTCGTCGCGGCCACCGGGAGCGACATCGAGCGCGACCTGCTCGCCGGCGGCGGCCGAGCGCGCCCGGCTCGGACGGGGGGCGCGGCGCTCGGCATCAGGCGGAGCGCACGTCCGTAGCGTGGTGCGCATGGAAGCGCGCCTCGTCATCCTGGTCGTCCTCGTCGTCGTGGCGCTCACCGTCGCCCGGACCCTCGTGCGCCGCCGCGCCCGCCGAGCCAAGGCGGACCGCGAGCCGCAGGTGCCGACCATGGCGAGGGTCGTCGCCGCGGCCGTGCTGGGCGCGGTCTTCCTCGCCGTCGGCATCGCGATCCTCGTGACGACCCGGATCTCTCCCAGGGCGACGGATCCGGCCGCTACGACTGGGTGCCGCCGTGGATCCAGGCGGCCGTGCTGCTGGTCGGCGGCCTGTACTTCGAGCACCTGGCCGTCGCGAACCTGCGGAAGCTGCGG
The DNA here is from genome assembly GCF_979252985.1 of Clavibacter sp. AC415. Classification (NCBI taxonomy): domain Bacteria; kingdom Bacillati; phylum Actinomycetota; class Actinomycetes; order Micrococcales; family Microbacteriaceae; genus Clavibacter; species Clavibacter sp. AC415. The sequence goes on from NZ_CEEDAR010000015.1 coordinate 62,458, forward strand.
GCGCGCCGTCGCCGCGGGGACGACGCCGCGGCCTTCGACCCGCTGGCGCGCGACACCGACGTGGTCGACGACGACACGCACCTCCCGGGCCGGCCGTGACCGACGCGGTCGTCCTCACCGGCACCGTCGGCGCGGGCAAGACCACGACGATGCACGCGCTCGGCGATCTCCTCTCCGAGCGCGGCGTGCCGCACGCCCTGATCGACTCCGACGCCGTGCGCCTGCTCCGACCGGCCCCGGCCGACGATCCGTTCCAGCAGCGCGTCGAGCTCCTCAACCTGCACGACCTCGCCCGGAACTACCGCGCCGCGGGCGCCCGGGTCGTGGTCGTCGCCGCGGTGATCGAGCGCGCCGACGACCTCCCGGCCTACGCGGAGGCCCTCGGCGCGCGCGATCCGCTGCTCGTCCGGCTCACGGTCGACGCCGACGCCGTGCAGGCCCGCCTCGGCGCCCGCCACCTCGACGACGCGGACGCCCTCGCCTGGCACCGCGCCCGCGCCCCCGAGCTGGCAGCGATCATCGCCGCGGCGGGCCTCGGAGGCCTCTCGGTCGACACGACGCATCGGGACCCCGCCGCCGTCGCCGGGCTCGTCGCCGAGCGCGCCGGCTGGTGAGCGCGCCCTAGGGTCGAGGGATGGACGACGACCTCCCCCTCGACTTCACGGCCCCGCTCGAGGTGTGGGAGGCGCGGCGCGAGTTCATGACCAGCGTGACCGTGCCCGTCGAGCTCGGCGGGATGCTGCAGGAGCTGGGCGAGGCGGGACGCCGCGGGTTCGGGTCGGTGCCGGTGCGCGTCCGGGTGGGGCTGACGACCTGGCGCACCTCCGTCTTCCCGAAGGGCGACGGCACGTGGATGCTGCCGGTCAAGCGCGCCGTCCGCGAAGCCCAAGGGCTCGAGGTCGGCGCGCCCGTGCACGTCCACCTCGAGCCGCTCGGCTGAGCGCCTAGCCCGCGACGGGCGGCGAGTACAGCTGCAGGTCGTTGCCCTCGCTGTCCTGGAAGGGGAGGATGCGGCCCCACGCGTGCTCGCTCACCTCGCCCGTGATCTCGGCGCCTCGGCCGCGGATCCGCTCCAGCTCGTCCTCGATGGACCCCTCGGGCGTGAACGAGACGACCGCTCCGCCGCCCTTCGAGCCGCCCGCCTCCTCGCGCGCGTTGAGCCCGATCGTGAGCCCGCCCGCGTCGATCTCGCTCCAGTCCGCGTCCTCGCTCGTGACCGTGAGCCCGAGCGTGTCGCGGTAGAACGCGACCGCGCGCGTCATGTCCTGCACGGGCAGCCAGACCGTCGCCACCGAATCGACCATGGGATCCCTCCTCGTCTCGAGGCCGGTCGACCGACCGGCGCTCCCCTCCGGTCTACTCCGGCCGCGATCGCGCTCCACGGGCGCGGAGCGGATCCGCGGGCGGGAGATAGTTGACACCTGTCCACCACCGGCATATGGTTGCTGGTAGTCAACTACCCGGAGGAACATGTCCCAGCACCACCCGGCCGCCGCCTCACCCGCGAAGGCCCCTCGCCGCACCGTCTCGGCCGACGGATCCATGTCGAAGCGCCAGGTCCTCGAGTTCCTCTCGGGCCTGCTCCTCGGCATGTTCGTCTCGATCCTCGCCGGCACCGTCGTCTCGACCTCGCTGCCCATCATCATCAGCGACCTGAAGGGCGACCAGTCCGGGTACACGTGGGTCGTCACCGCCACGCTGCTCGCCACCACCGTGAGCACGCCGCTCTGGGGCAAGTTCGCCGACCTCTTCAACCGCAAGCTGCTCATCCAGCTCGCGCTCGCGACCTTCGTGCTCGGCTCGGCCCTCGCCGGCTTCTCGCAGAACACGGAGACGCTCATCGTCTTCCGCGTGCTCCAGGGCCTCGGCGCCGGCGGCCTCGCGGCGCTCAGCCAGATCATCATGGCCGACATCATCAGCCCGCGTGACCGCGGCCGCTACGCCGGACTCTTCGGCGCCGTCATGGCCGTCGGCACCGTCGGCGGCCCGCTCCTCGGCGGCGTCGTGACGGATGCGTTCGGCTGGCGCTGGAACTTCTTCATCGCGCTGCCCATCGCGATCATCGCGATCATCCTGCTGCAGGTCACCCTCCACCTGCCCGCGCACCCGAAGCGCAAGGTGCACGTCGACTACCTCGGCGCGGTCTTCATCGCGAGCGGCGTCTCGCTGCTGCTCATCTGGGTCTCGCAGGCCGGCAAGCAGTTCGAGTGGGCCTCGGGCACCTCGTACCTCATGGCCGCCGGCGCCGTCGTGCTCCTGATCGCCGCGGTGGTCACCGAGCTCAAGGTCGCCGAGCCGATCATCCCGCTCACCATGTTCCGCAACCGCACCTTCACCCTCTCGGTGCTCGCGAGCCTCGCGGTCGGCATCTCCCTCTTCGGCACCTCGGTGTTCCTCGCGCAGTACATGCAGCTGTCCCGCGGCGCCACGCCCACCCAGTCGGGCCTGCTGACCATCCCGCTCATGGCGGGCCTGCTCATCTCCTCCACCGTGTTCGGCAACCTGATCAGCCGCCGGGGCAAGTGGAAGGCGATCATGATCACGGGCGCCGTCCTCATCGTCGCCGGCACGGGCCTGCTCTCCACGCTCCGCTACGACACCGACTTCGTGCTCGTCGGCATCTACATGTTCGTGCTCGGCGCGGGCCTCGGCATGCTGATGCAGAACCTCGTCCTCGTCGTGCAGAACGCCATCGAGGTCAAGAACCTCGGCGTCGCCACCAGCGCGGTCACGTTCTTCCGCAGCCTCGGCGGCACCGTGGGCGTCTCGGTGCTCGGCTCGATCCTCGGCACCATCATCGCGTCCGAGATCACCGCGGGCATCACCCGGCTCGCTCCTGCGGACCAGGCCGCGGCCGCGCAGGCGCTCGGGTCCGGCGTCATCCCCCAGGTCTCGCAGCTGAGCCCCGCGGTCCGCGTGGTGGTCGAGAGCGCGTACGGCGTCGGCATCGGCGACGTGTTCCTCTACAGCGTGCCGCTCGCGGTCGTCTCGCTCCTCGCGGTGATCTTCCTGCCCAACGCCCAGCTCGGCAGCAAGAACGCCGTGCAGCTGAAGAGCGCCGGGACCCCCGCGACCGACGGCCGGGACGTGCACCGCGAGGACGCCGAGGACGCGCTCATCGGCGCCTCCGCCGGAGCCGTCGCGCTCACGCCCGCCGGCGAGGCCAACCCCACCGGGTCGATCCGCCTCCCCGAGTCCGAGGACGCCGGGGTCGACTCCGCCGATGACCGACGTCGACCGCTCCGCCGGGGGCGACGCCGCGGGGGACACCCCCGGCGTCGACCCGGGTGTCGCCCCCGGGATCGCCGCCGGCATCGCGGAGGTCGAGCGCAGATGACCGCCCTCGCCGCGCGGATCCGGGCGACGACCCGGGAGGCCGCCGCGGCGATCCACCCGGACCTCCCGCCCATCGGCTACAAGATGCTCCGGGTGATCCGCCGCTGCGGCGCGGCCCACGCGAGCGCCGTGGCCGACCAGCTCGGCGTCGACCGCAGCGTCGTCAGCCGCCAGCTCCGCCAGCTCCAGGACCTGGGGCTCGTGCAGGTGGGTGCCGACGCGCAGGACGGCCGCGTGCGCGTGCTCGCGCTCACGGACGCGGGCCGCACGGGCGTCGAGGCCGACGACGCGCAGGGTGGCAGCCGCCTCATCCGCGGCCTCGGCGAGTGGAGCCGCGCGGACCTCGACGCGTTCGCCGGTTACCTCGCTCGGCTCAACGCGGGCGGGGAAGCGGTGGCCCGCACCCCCGTGGCGCTCATCCCCTAGACCTTCGCGAGCGCCTCCAGGGCCTCTCTCCTGCACGCAGCGTCGGCGTTTCTCGATCTCCGAGGGCGGCCATGGCCAGCCTCGAGTGATCGGATGACTCGCAGTGCCCCCCCTGCGGACCGACGATCCGGCCGCATCCACAGGTCCACGGGCGCTGATGCGCGGCGGTTCGATGTCGCGTCTTCCCGCAGCGCGCCGCGTGCACGGCATCGAGGGTGCGCGCCGCGCGGGCGATGGCCCGGCGGGTGGCACGATCGACCCATGAGCGCCATCAGCACCCGCGTCGCCCCACTCCAGCTCGACCACGGCGGGCGGATCCTCCGCGGCTGGGAGCACGGCACCGTGCGGCCCGGCTCCCCCGCCGCGCTCCTGGTGCACGGGTTCAGCGACACCGGGTCCGGCGGGCACGGCCTCTGGGTGCCGACGGCCCGCGCGCTCGTCGCCGCGGGCATCGCGGTGCGCTCCTACGACCGGCTCGGCCACGGGGTGAGCGACGGCGACTTCGCCGACGTGCGGCTGCTCGACGAGGTCGACCAGGTGTCCGCGATGATCCGCGCGCTGGCCCGGGACGCCGGCGGGCCCGTGCACGTCGTGGGCCACAGCCTCGGCGGGGTCGAGGCGGCCTTGGCCGCCGCCCGCGCCCCCGAGCTCGTCGCGAGCCTCACGCTGTGGTCGCCCGCGGGCGCCGTCGTCGACGACATCACCGTGCACGACCGGGTCCTCGGGAAGCCGCTCCCGCGGCACGCGACCGGGGCATCGTCGACATCGACGGCATGGGCCTCGGCCTGGGCTTCGCGGACGAGGTGCTCGCCGGGGTCGATGTGTACGGCCCGGCCGCCGCGTACCCGGGCCCGGTGGACGTGCTGCACGGCACGGCCGACGACGTCGTGCCCCTCGAGCACGGCGAGCGGTACGGCCGGATCATGCCCGGCGCCGTCTTCACGGCCGTCGAGGGCGCGGACCACGGCTGGTCGTCCCTCGAGCTGCGCCGGATGCTCGTCGACCGACTGCTCGCGCACGTCGCGCGGGCGTCCGCGCACTAGCGGGCCATCGCGCGCCGCGGCCGTCTCGGGAGTGCCGGAAGGTCCGCGAGGTCGCGGCGTCGCGGTCAGTCCTCGACGCGCACCCGGAAGTGCCGCGCGAAGACCGGGCCGAGCGCCATCAGCTGGTTCGAGTCGAGGACCGCGCCGCGGAGGCCGTCCGGTGTGTCGAGGTCGAGGATCTCGGCGCCGCGGAGGTCGAGGTGGGTGAGGTTCGAGTCGCCGAGGTCGAGCGTGCCGATGGTGGTGCGGGCGAACGCGACGCGCATGCCGGCGGTGCCGCGGAGGTCGAGCTCCTCGATGGCGCAGTCGGTGATGAGCAGGTCGGTGATCTTCGACCCGCGCAGGTTCACGAAGCCGAGGCGGCAGTCGGCGATGTGCACCGACGAGAGCGTGGAGTCGTAGAGCTCGGCGGATCCGACCCGCGAGCCCTCCAGGCGCACGTCGCGCATGCGCATGCGCGGGGCCTTCAGCACGGGCGCGTCGAGGCGCGAGGCGAGCACGTCCACGAGGCTCGCGGCCGTGAGGTCGGCCTCGTGCAGGCGGAGTCGCTCCAGCACGCACTCCTCGAAGCCGACGTCGACGAGGTCGGCGTCCGTGAGGTCGGCGTCGGCGAAGCGGAGCCGCTCGAAGGACGCATGCGCGTCGAGGTCGGACGGGTCGCCGTCGGCGAGGCCCTCGAGCCGCGGGTCGCTGATGCGCGGCGGCAGGAGGCGGGTGGATGCGGCCATGCGGTCCTCCGGAGGGGTGTCGGATCCCGTCGGGCGGACGGTCGTCCCACCGTACGGGAGACCCCCGCGGGTGCCGGTCGCCCGCCCCTCGCCCTCCGCCCGCGCGCGCTGCCCGCGCGCGCCGCCCGCCCGCGCTGCCCGCCGAGCGCCGCGCGCTACTTGGGCTGCTCGATGCCGAGCGAGTTGCCGTCGGGGTCGGTGATCCACGCGGACCACACGCCCGCGTGGTCCGCGATGCCGTCGACGGTCTTCAGCTCCTCCGAGTCGTACTCCTCGGGGTGCACGCCGCGCTCGGCGAGCTGGTCGAGCTCGGCGCGGAGGTCCGCACCTTCCACGACGCCTTCGTCTGCTCGTCCTGCGATCCGACGGTGCTGGACGTGACCGTGAGGTCGGTGCCGCCGGAGCGGTAGGTGATCGCCGACTCCGACTCCTGGGCGACCTCGAGCCCGAGGGCCTCGGCGTAGAAGCGGCGTGAAGCGGCCATGTCCTGCGTGAGCAGGACGACGCCGACGGGGTGCTCTCCGAGCATGGTGACCTCGCGTTCCCGCCGCCCGGGTGGCGGCTCCCCTCGACCGTACGCGCGCGGGCGGGCGGCGACGCGGCCGCGCCGGGCTCGGGTCAGCGCGCGGTCTGCCGGAGGTACGCGGCGTAGAAGCCGGTTCCCATCATCCGCGCGCCGACCGCGTCGTAGTGGATGAAGTCCTCGCCCTCGTTCGCGTGCCCGGACACCCCCGGCACGTACGCGACCTCCGGCCGCAGCCGCTCCAGGTCCCGGTGCACCGCATCGATGTCCCGCCGCGGCCCGTTCGAGCCGATCCGCTCGGGGACCATCCCGCCGACGAGGAACGGCACGGCCCCGTACCGGGTGATGAGACCGGTCTCGAGCTCGAGGAGCCGGTCGGCGTACTTCGCCTTCGCCGCCACGCGACCCTCGGCGGTGGGGGCGGTGGCGATCGCGTTGGCGTCCGACTCGCCCTGCGCCCAGATGATCGCGACGAGCCGGTTGTCCGGATCCAGCGCCAGGGCGTTGTCGATCTGCGTCGTCGCGTTCGCGTAGAGGTTCGTGAGGCCCGCCTCGACCGAGCCGGGCTCGGGGGTCGGATCCCACGTGAACCGCTGCACCGCGTCGACCCGGGTGAGGGCGGTGCTGCCCTGCGCCGCGGGGACGAGCAGGACCCGGCGACCGGGCTGGGAGTCCGCGAGGAGCGCCCGCCCGAAGGTCATGCCCGGGCCGACGAGCTTCGGCCGGTCCGTCATCTTCCAGGTGGTGACGTGCTTGAGGCTGTCGTCGGCGGGGACGACCCGTCCCCAGTCCGCGTCCTGCCAGTCGCCGACCAGCTGGTCGACGCCCTCCCGGGGCACGTCGACTGCGGGGTCGTAGCCGAATCCGCCACCCTGCGCGTTCGACTGCCCGAGGATCGCGACCACGTCGTGGCCCAGGCCGTCCGCAGCACCGGGAACGGCCGTGACGGGGGCGGTCGCCCTCGTCGTGGACCGGTGGACGTCGGCGATCCCGGCCCAGCTGCCCGAGACGGTGACGGTGATGCGCGCGCCGAGCGCCGCCGGGCCGAGCCGCAGGGTGGGGCCGGTCTCGCCGACCTGGGTCACGCCGTCGAGGTACCAGCGGTAGCGCAGCGGCGAGGACGTGGGCGTCCAGGTGCCGGGCAGCGCGCGCACCGCGCTGCCGACGGTCAGCTGGCCGACGACGACGGGCGCGGTGGTCGTGGGGGCGACCGGAGGCGCAGGGACGGGCGGCGTGGTGGGCTCCGGGGTCGGGGTGGGGGTGGGCGCCGGCGTGGGCGTGGGCGTGGGCGTGGGCGCCACGGTGGGCACCGGGGTCGGTGCGACGGTCGGCTTCACGGTCGGGACGGGCGTGGGCGCGACCGTCGGCCTCACGGTCGGCGCCGGGGTCGGCTTGGGCGCCAGGGGTCGGCTTGGGCGCAGGCGCAGGGGCCACGGCCTTCGTGGGGAGGCTGTCCCGCATGCGGGTCTGCACGCCCGGCCTCGTGGCCGTCACCGAGGCGACGATCCGCGCGCCCGCGTCCGCCGCGGTCAGCCGGTAGGTGGCGGCCTGCGCGCCGGCGATGGCGACGCCGTCGCGGGTCCACCCGTAGGACAGAGTCGGCGACGGGCTCCACCCGCCGGGACGGACCGTGAGGACGGATCCGACGACGGCCGATCCGGCGATCGTCGGCACCGGGGCGGTGGTGAACGCCGGGAGCGCGACGGGAGCGGTGGATGCGCTGCGGCGCTCGGCGGTGATGCTGCCCGTCCGGGTGGCGACCACGCGGACGCTGAGCGCGCGGCCCACGTCCTTCGCGGCGACCGTGTACGTCTTGCGGGTCGCGCCGGGGATCGCGACGTCGCCTGCGGACCACTGGTACGAGAAGACCGCGCCGACGGGCTTCCAGGCGCCGGGGAGGGCGGTGAGCACCCGGCCGACCACGGGCGTGCCGGTGATGGTCGGCGTCGGGGCGGCGGTGAAGGGCACCGCGGGCTTGGCCGCGGACTTGGCCGCGGCCGGCCGGACGGCGGGGGCGACGGATGCGGCCGACGCGCCGACGGCGGCGCCGGCCGCGTCGGCGGGCAGCGCGACGGCGGACAGGACGAGGGCCGCGGCGAGCGCGCGTCCGACGCGCAGCAGCCGTGAGCGGTGCCGGTTCGCGGCGGGGCGGGGGGCGGGATCGAGCACGAGCACTCCTCGGGACGGCCGCGTCGGGTACGGCGGCGATGCCCTTTTTACCCCACTGAGGAATTAAGTGCCGCCCCCGAACGGCCGGTCGGAGGCGCATTGCCGGGGTCAGGCCCGAACTGGGTACACGACACCACCTGCGGGAACGCGACGATGCCGGCGTCGAGGCCGAGGATCCGAGTCCATCGCGTGCGCCGGAGGCCCGGCCTCCGCCACCGCCACCGTGGTCGCCCCTTGACGTCGATTCCCCGCCCGCTGGAACATGGCGCATGGCTGCTGTGGAGCACTTCGAGATCCCCGCCGACGACATGGCACGCGCGAGCGCGTTCTACACCGCCGTCTTCGGCTTCCGCTACGAGGCGTGGGGGGAGGACGCGGGCATGATCATCACCGGATCCGACGACGGGATCAACGGCGACCTGCATCAGCGCGCCGACGTGCCGCACCCGACCATCGTGATCACGGTCGACTCGATCGAGGAGACGGTGGCGCAGGTCGAGGCGCACGGCGGATCCGCGATGGGCGGCATCCAGATGCTCAACGAGACCGACCGCTGGGCGTACGTGCGCGACAGCGAGGGCAACGCGATCGGGCTGTTCGACCACGGGCCCGCGGGTGCCGCCGACGCCCCCGCCGAGACGACGACCGGCTAGTCGCGCCCGACCGCACGCCTCGCCGCCGCGGCCCGCTACGCGTTGTCGTCCCCCGTGTCGATCGCGGTCTGCCGCGACGGGTCCGCGAACGGCAGCCCCTCGGCGCCGGAGACGTCGGGCATGTCGTCGCCGTGCTGGCGCGTGTAGACGCGGTGGGCGATGCGCTCGTCGTCCATGCGCTGCGACAGCGCGGCGTAGGTGGTCTCGAGGTGCGGCACGCGGCGGATCACGTCCATCACCAGCCGGAACCGGTCGAGGTCGTTGAGCATCAGCATGTCGAACGGGGTGGTGGTGCCGCCCTGCTCCACGAAGCCGCGCACGTGCATGTTCTCGTGGTTGTGGCGCTTGTACGTGAGGCGGTGGATGAGCGACGGGTAGCCGTGGAACGCGAACACCACCGGCTTGTCGCGCGTGAACAGCGCGTCGAAGGAGCCGTCGTCGAGGCCGTGCGGGTGCTGCGTCGCGTCCTGCAACCGCATCAGGTCGACGACGTTGATGAAGCGCACGCGCAGCTGCGGGATCTCCCGCTTGAGGATCTGCACCGCCGCCATCGCCTCCACGGTCGGGATGTCGCCCGCGCACGCGACGACCACGTCGGGCTCGAGCCCGGGCACCTCGGTGCCCGCCCACTCCCAGACGCCCACGCCGCGCGCCCCGTGCGCCCGCGCCTCCTCGAGCCCGAGCAGGCTCGCGGTCGGCTGCTTGCCGGCGACGACCACGTTGATGAGGTCGGTGCCGCGCAGGCGGTGGTCCATGGTGACGAGCAGCGAGTTCGCGTCGAACGGCAGGTACACCCGCACGATCTCGGCCCGCTTGTTGACGACGTGGTCGAGGAACCCGGGGTCCTGGTGCGAGAAGCCGTTGTGGTCCTGCCGCCACACGTGCGACGACAGGAGGTAGGTGAACGACGCGACCGGACGCCGCCACTCCACCCGCGAGCTCGACTCGAGCCACTTCGCGTACTGGTTGAACATGGAGTCGACCACGTGGATGAACGCCTCGTACGAGGTGACGAGCCCGTGCCGACCCGTAGAGCAGGTACGCCTCGAGGAGCCCCTGCGTGATGTTCTCGTCGAGGATCTCGATGACGCGGCCCTGATGCGCCAGGTGCTCGTCCACCGGCAGGACCTCGCCCTGCCACGCCTTCGCGGTGACCTCGTACACGTCGTCGAGCCGGTTGCTGGCGGTCTCGTCGGGGCCGAAGATCCGGAAGTCGAGCGGGTTGCGCGCGATCACGTCGCGCAGCCAGCCGCCGAGCACGCGGGTCGGCTCCGCGATGACGCCGCGGCCGTCGCTGAGGTCGATCGCGTTGACCTCCAGCGGCGGCAGGCTGAGGTCGCGGCGGAGGAGCCCGCCGTTCGCGTGCGAGTTGGCGCTCATGCGCCGGTCGCCGTCGGGGCGGTTCGGCTGCAGCGCGGGCGTCAGGCGCCCGTCGCGGTCGAAGAGCTCGTGCGGCCGGTAGCTCTCGAGCCACTCCTGGAGCTGCCGCAGGTGGTCCTCGTCGTCGCGGACCCCGGAGAGCGGCACCTGGTGCGCGCGCCACGTGCCCTCCACCTGCTTGCCGTCGACCTCCTTCGGACCCGTCCAGCCCTTGGGCGTGCGGAGGATCAGCATCGGCCACGCCGGGCGCTCCTCGCTGCCGCCCGTGCGGGCCGCCAGCTGGATGCGCGTGATGTCGTCGAGCACCTCGCCGAGCGCGATCGCGAACCGCTCGTGGACGGCGCGGTGGTCCTCGTCGTCGAAGCCGCCCGAGACGATGCGCGGCGCGTAGCCGTACCCCGTGAACAGGGCGAGCAGCTCCTCCTCGGGGATGCGCGCGAGCGCCGTGGGGTTCGCGATCTTCCAGCCGTTGAGGTTGAGGATCGGCAGCACGGCGCCGTCCGACTCCGGGTCGAGGAACTTGTTCAGGTGCCAGCTGGCGGCGAGGGTCGCCGTCTCGGCCTCGCCGTCGCCGATGACGCACGACACGATGAGGTCGGGGTTGTCGAGCGCGGCCCCGTACGCGTGCACCAGCGAGTACCCGAGCTCGCCGCCCTCGTTGATGGACCCGGGCGTCTCGGGCGCCGCGTGCGACGGGACGCCGCCGGGGAACGAGAACTGGCGGAACAGGTGGCGCAGCCCCGCGCGGTCGGGCGTCGCGGCGGAGAAGAGCTCCGAGTAGGTGCCGTCGAGGTAGGCGTTCGCGACCATGCCGGGGCCGCCGTGGCCGGGGCCGGCGATGCCGATCATGTCGAGATCCCGCTCAAGACGATCACGCGGTTGAGGTGCGCGTAGACGAAGTTCAGCAGCGGGGTGGTGCCCCAGTGCCCGAGGAGGCGCGGCTTGATGTCGTCGCGCGTCAGCGGACGCTCCAGCAGCGGGTCGTCGAGCAGGGTCAGCTCTGGCCGACGGAGAGGTAGTTGGCGGCGCGCCACCACCCGTCGACGACGTCGAGGTAGAGGGGCGCGGCGGGGTCGCGGGGTGCGGGGATGCAGGAGGCCATGCATCGGCCTGCCGGCGGGGGTCGTCGCGCGACCAGGGCGGGCGGCCTCGGGATCGCCGCCGGCCGACGCGTCCGCCCGTCGGCGCTGGCACGCGGCGCGGCAACCCCCGCGGCGGCATCCCGTGGACCGGCCTAGCGTGACCCGCATCGGGCCCCGCCCGTGGCGCCTCCCGGCGCTCCGCCGCACGCAGGAAGGAACCCCATGAGCACGACGCTGGATCTGCTCCGCACCTCGCCCGCCGACCGCGGCGACCTGGACCTCGAGGTGCTCGCCGCCTGCATCGACGCGTGCGGGGCGTGCGCCGCGGCCTGCTCGGCCTGCGCCGCCGCGTGCCTCTCCGAGGAGGGCGTCGCCGAGCTCACCGCGTGCGTGAGCGCCGACCTCGACTGCTCCGAGATCTGCGCCGCGACCCTCGACACCCTCACCCGCCACAGCGCCGACCGCGTCGACATCACGCGCCTCGCGCTCGAACTCTGCATCGCCGCCTGCGGGGCGTGCGCCGACGAGTGCGCCCGGCACGGCGAGATGCACGAGCACTGCCGGATCTGCTCCGAGGAGTGCCGGCGCTGCGAGATGGCGTGCGCCGCGCTCCTCGACGCGCTGTGACGCCCGTCGAGCGTCCGGGGATGCCGTGCGCGGCGCGCTGACGGCGCGCGAGCGGCACCTCGCCGTCGAGATCCGCGCGCATGACTGGTCCGAGGCGCCGTACCGCGCCACGGGCACCGCGCACGCGCCCAGCGGCGACGGCAGACGGCTCCGGCTCCGACGACGGCGGCTCCCCCGGATCCGCCCCCTCCCGCCTCTCCCAGGAGGAGGCCGAGCGCGTGCGCGTCAACGTGATGTGGGTCGTGGCGCAGTGCCTCGGCTACGAGGATCCGGAGTTCAACCCCGACGCGTTCGCGGAGGCCGCCGGCATCACGCGCGACTACCGGTGCACGCCCTTCGGCGGCCGGAGCGCGATCGTGCGCGAGGGCCTCCGCGTCGGCGCCGACGAGCTCCTTCGACGCCCCAGGATCGGGTCCCCGAGGTCCCGGGAGCACCGGAGGCCCCGCGTGACCGGCCGACGCATCAGCTAGGCCCAGCGCTGCCGGTCAGCGCACGCACACCGACTCGGCGGAGATGCTGAGGCCCTCGGCGGTGCCGCGGATGCTGGCCGACGCCACGCCGTCGGCCCGCCCGTCGCCGGCGGACCAGAAGTCGCGGCCCATGGCGCGGCCGCTCGGCACGAAGCCCGCGTCGGCCCACGCGCCGGTGATCGCGTCGAAGGGGGCCTGGGCGTCGTCCATCACGGTGAACACCGGGATGAGCACGCGGCCCGTCGCCTGCGTCGCCGCGGAGCCGTCCGCGCACGTCGTGGCCTCCGCGGTCACCTCGGCCGGCACGCCGGCGACGGCGATGGCGGCCTCGAGGAAGGCGCGCACCCCGGCCTCCTGGGCGGCCACGTCGACGAGCACGGGCGGGGCGTCCGGCATCGGCGGATCGGCCGGCGCCTCGGGCTCGACCGGCTGCGGCAGGTCGGCGGGCTCGGGCGAGCCGATGGGGAGGCCGACCCAGCCCGTGACCTCCCGCTCGTCGTCGGACGAGCGGTCCGACGCGTACGCGGTCCGCACGGTGAAGGCGGTCCGCGGGGAGCTGCCCGCATCCGCCGCCTCGTCGACCGTCGCGGCGAGGACGGCCGCGACCGGCTCGACGTCGTCCGTCTCGACGGTGACCGCGGCTCAGGCCCAGGTCGGGTCCGGGCGTGGAGTACACGCCGGTCACGCCCGCCCGGGCCGCGAGCGCGTCGATCGCGGACAGGAGCGCGGATCCCGGTGCCGTGGCGGTCACGCCGACCGAGACGATCTCGTCCTGGAGCACCACGAGGCCGTCGCCGAGGATCGGACGGAAGCGGTCCGCCGCCTCCGCGACCGTCGTGCCCTCGCGGAGGACGACCCAGCGGCCGCCGCTTCGAGCGAAGGTGCACGGAGGCGGCGCCGGGGATGCGGCGCCACGCGTCGGCGACGGCGACGTCGTCGGGGACCTGCGGGTCGACGGTCACGCCCGCGATCCCGGAGCCGTCCGGGACCTCGAGGGAGAGGTCGAGCCGGGCCGCGGTCACGCCGTCGCCGAGTGCGCCCCGCACGGCGGCGGCCACGTCGAGGTCCGGGGTCCCGGCCGTGACCTCGACGGACGCGGTCCAGTCGCCCGCTTCCCGGTAGTCGCGCGGGTACAGCGACGTCTCGACCTCCGCGACCCCGTCCACCGCGACGAGCCGAGTCCGCAGGGCCTCCACGCTGGCGACCGCCGCCTCGGGCGGTGGCGGAGAGCAGCCCACGAGCACGCGCTCAGCGCCGCGACGACGAGCACGACCGCCGCGATCACCGAGGATCAGCGAGCGCCACCGCGCCCTCGTGATCGTCGTCGCACGCGCCCTCATGCCCCCACCGTACGAACGGCTGCACGGGCGGGCGTCCCTCGGAGGGAGCACGGGCATGCCCCCTGGCGGATGGTCGGCCGCGTACCCGGAAGCGCCGCGGGCACAGGGTGCGGCCGGGAGGCCCCCCGGTAGGGTGTGCCCAGCATGGGAGATCCGACCAGCCCGCGACCCGGCGGGCGCGACGTCCGTCGCCGCCTCGGAGGATGCCGGATGGAGTGCGGGTGAGCGTCAGGAGCGGCGGCGAGCGGCTCGGGCTCCGCGAGGTCGCGGAGCGGGCCGGCGTCTCCCACATGACCGTGTCGCGCGTGCTCAACGGGCACCCGCAGGTGAAGGAGTCGACGCGCCAGCGCGTGCTCGAGGTGGTCGCCGAGCCTCGACTTCCGGCCGAACAGCGCGGCCCGCGAGCTGGTCACGCAGCGGGCGCTGCGCATCGGCGTGCTCATCGAGAGCGCCGTGGAGTTCGGGCCGTCGAGCATCCTCCGCGCCATCGAGCGGTCGGCGCGCGACGGCGGCTACTCGGTCGCGTCGTTCGCGCTGCGCGACGACGAGGACGCGACGCCCGAGGAGGCGGTGCGCCACCTCACCGGGCAGGGCATCGACGCGCTCTGCGTCGTCGCGCCGCGGTCGTCGTCGGTGGCCGTGCTGCGCACCATCACGACGGGGCTGCCGACGCTCGTCGTGAAGGCCGAGAAGGACCCGGCGTTCCTCACCGTGTCGGTGGACCAGTCCGCGGGCACCCGGCTCGCGGTCGACCACCTCGCGAGCCTCGGCCACCGCGACGTGCTGCACCTCTCGGGCCCGCTCGACTGGCTCGACGCGCGTGCCCGCGAGCGCGCCTTCCACACGCGCACCCGGGCGTGGGGCGTTGCGGGAGCGGCCCATCGTCATCGGCGACTGGTCGAGCGACTTCGGCTACGACTTCGCGAAGGGCCTCCACGACGGTCCCGGAGTACACGGCCGTGTTCGTGGCCAACGACGAGATGGCGCTCGGCGTGATCCACGGGCTCCACGACCGCGGGATCCGCGTGCCGGAGGACCTGAGCATCGTCGGCTTCGACGACCTCCCCGTCTCGCGGCGCCTCCTCCCGCCGCTCACCACCGTGCGGCAGGACTTCCCCGCGCTCGGCGCGCTCGTGGTCGACGTGCTCATCGCGGCGATCGAGGGGCGCGAGATCCCGCAGTCCAGCCGCATCCCCGCCGAGCTCGTCGTGCGCGACTCCAGCGCCGCCGCCCGCCGCGCGGACTGATCCGGGCGCCGGACGGACCGGCCCGGCGCCGATCCGCCGCCGGCCGGCCGAGGCGGCCGCACCTCCGGCCTCGCCCGTCCGCCGGACGGCCGCTACAGTCGAGCCAGCCGGGCGCCGCCCGGCACGCGGCCGCCAGGGCCCGAGCCCGAGGAGCACCAGGTGCGTCACGCACGGGGATCGACGAGGATCCGCCCGACCGGCCCGACGGTCGCCGCGGGTGGCACGCCCGCGCGCCCCGGGAGGCCCGGCACGGCGGCCGGCCCGACCGTCCGCATGACGGGCATCACCGTGGCCTTCCCCAACGGCGTGGCGCTCGACGGCGTCGACCTCGACCTGCACCCCGGCGAGGTGCACGCGCTCCTCGGCGAGAACGGCGCGGGCAAGTCGACGCTCATCAAGGCGCTGCTCGGCGTGCACCGCATCGAGGCGGGCGAGATCCTCGTGGACGGCGAGCCCGTGCGGCTCGGCGGGCCGGCGGACGCCCGGGCGCTCGGCATCCAGGCCGCGTTCCAGGAGTCGCACCTGGTCGAGAACCTGAGCGTCGGCGAGAACGTGATGCTCGGCCACGAGCTGCGCCACCGCCTCGGGATCTCCTGGCGCGCCACCCACGCCCGCGCCGCCGCGATGCTCGCGGAGCTCGGGCTCGCGGAGCTGGATCCCCGCGACCGCCTCGCCGACCTCTCCCCGCCAACCGGCAGCTGGTCTCCATCGCCCGCGCCATGGTCGACCGGCCGCGCGTGCTGGTGCTCGACGAGCCCACCTCCAGCCTCGACGCCGACGACGTGGCACGCCTCTTCCGGGTCATCCGGCGGCTCCGCGACCAGGGCGTCGCGATCCTGTTCGTCTCGCACTTCCTCGAGCAGGTGCTCGCCCTCAGCGACCGGATGACGGTGCTCCGCGGCGGCGTGAAGGAGGGCGACTACCTGCCGCACGAGATCGACCGGGCCGAGGTGATCGCCCGGATGATCGGGAAGGACGTCGCGCACCTGAAGCGCATCGGCTCGGAGCGGCGCGCACACCGGGTGGACCCCGTCGGGCCGCCGCTCTACCGCGCCGCCGGGGTGGGCCGCCGCGGCATGCTGCGGCCCGTGGACCTGGAGCTGCACCCGGGCGAGGTGGTCGGCATCGCGGGGCTCCGCGGATCCGGCCGCACCGAGCTCGCGCGCCTGCTCGCCGGCGCCGACCGCGCCGACCGCGGGGTGGTGACCCTCGGCGGCCGCGACATCGTGATCGACCGGCCGGCCGACGCCCTGCGGAACCGCGTCGCCCTGTCGGCGGAGGACCGCGGCGCGGAGGGCCTCATCGCCGACCTCAGCGTGCGGGAGAACATCGTGCTCGCGCTGCAGGCGCTGCGCGGCTGGGCGCACCCGCTGTCCCGCGCCGAGCGCGAGGACCTCGTGGAGCGGCACATCGAGCACTTCGGCATCACGCCGGCCGATCCCGCGACGCCGGCCGGCCGGCTCTCCGGCGGCAACCAGCAGAAGGTGCTGCTCGCGCGCTGGCTGGCGATCCGGCCGCGCGTGCTGATCCTCGACGAGCCGACCCGGGGCGTCGACATCCGGGCGAAGGTCGACATCCAGGCGCACATCGCGCAGCTGGCGCTGGAGGGCGTCGCGGTGGTGTTCATCTCCTCGGCCTTCGACGAGCTGGTGCGCGTGAGCGACCGGATCGTGGTGCTCGAGGACCGGGAGAAGATCGGCGAGCTGAGCAACGGGCCAGGGCGTGACGGTCGACACCATCGTGGAGCTGATCGCGGCGCCGGGCGACGACGAGGACGAGGACGACTTCCCGCTGCCGGACCTGCCCCGGCGCGTCCGATCCGCGGAACGCGCCGCCCCGCCGCTGACCCTTCGCGCGCCGCCATGCGGATGTTCCCGGTGACGGATGCTTTGCGCTGCGGAAACTGTTACCGGTAACATCCGAGGACAGCGGCAGCGCCCCGCGCATCCGCAGCACGACCGGCCCCCGAGGGCCGGGATGCGGGACGGAGCCGTCCGGACCATCTGCTCGGAGGAGATACATGTCCACGAAGAGGCGCATCGCCACCATCGCCGCAGACCGGGGTAATCGCCCTCGGCCTCGCGGCCTGCTCCAGCAACTCCGGCACCGGATCCACGGCCGGCGGCGCCGCCGACAGCGGCGGCGAGACCCGCCACCGTCGGCTTCGTCGCGGTCGGCCCCGAGGGCGCCTGGCGCCAGGCCAACGAGAAGAACATCCAGGACACCTTCACGAAGGAGGCCGGGTTCGACCTCAAGTACGCCCCCGCCACCAACAACGACCAGAAGTCGCAGATCGACGCGTTCACGTCGTTCGTCGACGAGGGCGTCGACGTGATCCTGCTGTCCGCCACCGAGGGCTCCGGCTGGGAGGACTCGCTCGAGCGCGCCAAGGAGGCCGAGATCCCCGTGGTCCTCATCGACCGCGGCATCGAGCCGGACGACACCTCGCTCTACGCGACCCGCATCGCGCCCGACAACATCGCCGTGAGCGAGTCGGTCGCCGACTGGGCGAAGACCGCGCTGCCCGAGGGCGGCAAGTACTTCACGCTCGAGGGCCCCGCGGGCGTCTCGGTCGTCAACGAGCGCAACGAGGGCTGGAACGACGTCATCGGCGCCGACAGCGCCTTCACGAAGGTCGGCGCGCAGACCGCCAACTGGTCGACCGAGGAGGCCAAGAGCGTCTTCGAGACCGTGCTGAAGTCGAACGCCAACGACGTGCAGATGGTCTTCGCGCAGAACGACGAGATGGGCCTCGGCGCCGTCCAGGCCGTCGAGGAGGCGGGCCTCACGCCCGGCCAGGACGTGAAGATCGCGACCATCGACGGCACCAAGAGCGCGCTGCAGGCCCTGGCCGACGGCAAGCTCAGCTTCGTCGCCGAGTACAACCCGCTGTTCGGCGACACCGCCCTCACGGCCGTCAAGTCGCTGCTCGCCGGCGAGAGCGTCGAGTCCTCGATCGTCGTCCCGTCGGACACGTTCGACTCCCCCGAGAAGGCCGCCACCGCGCTGCCCGACCGGCAGTCCAGCCCTGTCCGCACGGCACACCCGGCGGCGGGGCGGATCATCCGCCCCGCCGCCCCCGCCCGTCGAGAGCCCGCTGCCGCACGCAGCCGGCGCCGACGGCAGACAAGGAGCACGCGCCATGCAGGCACCCATCCCCATCGTCGAGATGCGGGGCATCACCATCTCCTTCCCGGGCGTCAAGGCGCTCGACGGGGTCGACCTCCGCCTCTTCCCCGGCGAGGTCCACACGCTCATGGGCGAGAACGGCGCCGGAAGTCGACGCTCATCAAGGCGCTCACGGGCGTCTACGGCATCGACTCCGGCACGGTCGTCGTCGACGGCGCCGAGCGGCGCCTCACCGGCACCGCCGACGCGCAGGCGGCCGGGATCTCCACGGTGTACCAGGAGGTGAACCTCTGCGCGAACCTCACCATCGGCGAGAACGAGCTCATGCTCGGCGACGAGCGCCGCGGCCGGTTCGGCATCGACTGGAAGGGCACGCACGCGGCCGCCTCCGAGGTGCTGGCCCGCGTGGGGCTCGGCCACCTGGATCCGCGCACCCCGCTCTCCTCGCTCAGCCTCGCGCTGCAGCAGCTGGTCGCCATCAGCCGCGCCACCGTCATCGACGCGAAGGTGCTCATCCTCGACGAGCCGACCTCCAGCCTCGACGCCGACGAGGTCGAGGGCCTCTTCCGCGTGATGCGGCGCCTCCGCGACGAGGGCGTCGCCATCCTTCTTCGTCTCCCACTTCCTCGACCAGGTGTTCGCGATCAGCGACCGCCTCACCGGCGCTCCGCAACGGCACGCGCGTCGGCGAGCACCTCACCCGCGACATCGACCGGGCCGGCCGCATCGCCCAGATGATCGGCAAGGACCTGCAGGCCCTCCGCTCCCTCGACCGCGAGCGCGACAGCCGGCGGGTCGCCGACGGCGAGCCCGTCTACCGCGCCACCGGCATCGGCCGGAAGGGTCTCCCTCGACGCGACCGACATCGAGCTGCGCCGCGGCGAGGTCGTGGGCCTCGCCGGCCTCCTCGGATCCGGCCGCACCGAGCTCGCGCGCCTCCTCTACGGCGTCGACCGGCCCGACTCCGGATCCGCGACGATGGACGGCGCGTCCGTCGCCATCACCTCGCCCGCCAAGGCGCTGAAGCGGCGCATCGCGTTCTCCAGCGAGAACCGCCGCGACGAGGGCATCATCCGCGACCTCAGCGTGCGGGAGAACCTGGTGCTCGCCGTGCAGGCGAAGCGCGGCTGGGCCCGGCCGCTGTCGGCCAAGGAGAAGGACCGCATCGTCTCCAAGTACCTGACCGAGCTCAACGTGCGCCCGGCCGACCCCGACCGGCCCATCCGGAACCTGTCCGGCGGCAACCAGCAGAAGGTGCTGCTCGGGCGGTGGCTCGCCACCGAGCCGGAGCTGCTGATCCTCGACGAGCCGACCCGCGGGATCGACGTGGGCGCGAAGGCCGAGATCCAGGAGCAGGTCGCGGCCCTCGCCGACACGGGCGTCGCCGTCGTCTTCATCTCCTCGGAGCTCGAGGAGGTGGTGCGGCTCAGCGACCGCATCGTCGTGCTCAAGGACCACCGCAAGATCGCCGAGCTCGAGGCCGGGCCGGACGTGACGGCCGAGTCCATCGTGACCACCATCGCGGAGGAGGGGGTGTCCGACGTCGACCTCGACGCCGTGCCGGACCCCGCCCGCGACCCCGCATCCGCATCCGCATCCGCATCCGCCGAGGAGGCCCGCCTGATGCAGCGGCACCACGACCACGCCCGCCCGCCCGCTCGCCGACCTGCTGCACCGGCCCTGGTTCTGGGGTTCGGTGGCGATCATCCTGCTGCTGGCCGTGAACGTCGCCAAGGACCCCGGCGACCCCGCCCTGTCGGCGAACCCCGAGACGGGGAACCTCGTCGGCAACCTCGTCGACATCCTCCGGGCCGCCGCGCCCGTGCTGATGATCGCCGTGGGCATGTGCCTCGTCATCGCGACCGGGGCGGCATCGACCTGAGCGTCGGCTCGATCATGGTCGTCGCCGGGGCCGTCTCCATGGAGTTCCTGAAGGCCGCCGGGATCCGACTCGCTGGGGCGTCGCGCTCGGCGCGATCGGCCTGGCGCTCCTCATCAGCGTCATCCTCGGCGCCGTCAACGGCATGCTCGTTCCTCCGTCGCGGGCTGCAGCCGTTCGATCAGCACTCCTCGCTGATGACACGCTCGCCGGCCGCGGCCTGGCGAAGGTCATCACCGCCGGGCAGAACACGGCCGCGTCCAACGAGCCGTTCCGCTGGATCGCGAACGGCTACCTCGTGGGGCTGCCGGTGGTGTTCCTGCTGGCGGTGCTCATCACGATCGGCGTGGCCGTGCTGGTGCGCCGCAGCGCGCTCGGCCTCATGATCGAGGCGATCGGCATGGACCCGCAGGCCGCGCGCCTCGCCGGGCTCGACCGCCGGGCGCTCCTGTTCACGGCCTACATCGCGAGCGGCCTGCTCGCGGGCGTCGCCGGGATCTTCGCCACCGCGAGCGTCATGCGACGGTCGACGTCTCCCGCACCGGCTACCAGCTGGAGCTCGACGCGATCCTCGCCGTCGTCATCGGCGGCACCTCGCTCGCCGGCGGCAAGTTCCACCTGCTCGGGGCGTCCGTCGGGGCGCTCCATCGTCGACACCTCGACAAGACGGTCGTGTTCCTCGGCATCTCCTCCTCGGCGACGCCCGCCTTCAAGGCGATCGTGATCGTGGCGCTCTGCCTCCTGCAATCGCAGCGCGTCCGTGCGCTGTTCACGCAGGCGCCGCCCCGCGGCACCCGCCCCCGTGCCGACCGAGAAGGAGGCCGTGCCCGCATGAGCGCCACGACGATCCGCCCGCCCCTCGCCCCGACGCCCGCGCCGGGACCCGGCACCGCGCCGCGCCCTCCGCGCCGACGGCTCCGGCATCCGCCTCGACTCGCTGCCCGACGGTCGCCGCCCTGGTGATCCTGCTGGCGATGCTGGCCTACGGGGAGATCGCGTACGGCCGCATCCTGCAGGCCGCCACGCTCTCCAACCTGCTCATCAACAACGCGCACGTCATCGTGCTCGCCGTGGGGCTCACCTTCGTGATCCTCACGGGCGGCATCGACCTGTCCGTCGGCGCGATCGTCGCCGTCAGCAGCGTCGCCGGCGTGCTGCTCGCCAACGCCGGGCTGGAACCCGTGGGCGGCGATGGTGCTGATGATCCTCGATATCGGCACCGCCTCGGGCGTCGTCTCCGGGGTGCTGATCCAGTACTTCGACGTGCAGCCGTTCATCGCGACCCTCGCGATGATGTTCCTCGGCCGCGGCCTCGCGTCCATCCTCAGCACCGTGCCGGAGCGCCTCGACGACGAGCTCGCCGTTGCGCCTCGCTCGCGACGAACATGAAGGTCGTCGACGGCCCGAAGGTGAACGACGTGGTGACCACGCCCGGCGTGCTCATCGCGCTGGTCGTGGTGGGCGTCGCGTTCTTCGTGCTGCACCGCACCCGCCTCGGCCGCACCGTCTACGCGACGGGCGGCTCCGAGCAGTCGGCCGCGCTCATGGGCCTGCCCGTGCGGCGCACCAAGCTCGCCGTCTACGTCATCAGCGGCTCCCTGGCCGGCCTCGCGTCGGTCATCGACGGCCCGCCTCGGCAGCGCGCAGAACATCACCGGCATCGGCTGGGAGCTCGACGCGATCGCGGCGACCGTCATCGGCGGCACCCTCCTCACGGGCGGCGTCGGCTTCGTGCTCGGCTCGGTCGTCGGCGCGCTGGTGCTCGGCCTCATGAACGTCCTCATCACGCGCGACGGCGGCATCCCGCCGGAGGCGACCACCATCATCACGGGCGGGATCCTGCTGGTGTTCGTGCTCCTGCAGCGTGCGGTGATGGCACGGCGGCGGCGGACCTGAGGACCCCCGGCGGCGGCGCGCGGATCATGGGGGCACCGCGCCCGCCCGCCACGTCAGGACCGACCATGACCGACCCGCTCCCCCTCGACGTCAGTGACGCCGACCTCGACGATCTCCGCGACCGGATCCGCCGCACGCGCTGGGCCCCGGAGTGGCCGGTCGCGGCGTGGGAGGCCGGCACCGACCAGGCCCTCCTGCGCCGCCTCGCCGGGGTATGGGCGGACGGGTTCGACTGGCGGGCGCGGGAGCGGGAGATCCGGGCGCTGCCCTGGGCGGTCGCCGACCTCGACGGCACCCCGGTCTCCTACCTCCGCTTCGACGCCGAGCGTCCCGGGCGCCTCCCGGTGATCCTCACCAACGGCTGGCCGAGCACCGCGCTCGAGCTGGTGGGGCTCGCGGAGCGGCTGTCGGAGCCGTCGCGCTCCGGCGGCGACGCCGCGGACGCGGTCACCGTCGTCGTCCCCGCGCTCCCCGGCTTCCCGTTCTCGCCGGCGCGACCGCGGATCGACGAGCAGACGCACGAGCTCTGGCACCGGCTGATGGCCGACGAGCTGGGCTTCGCGCGGTACGCGGCGCACGGCGGCGACCTCGGTGCGGGGATCACGTCGCGGCTGGCGGAGGCGCACCCGGAGGCGGTGGCGGGGATCCACCTGATGGCGGTCGCCGCGCCGGCCGACCTCGACGAGTCGACGCTCACCGACGCGGAGCGCGCGCACCAGGACGAGATGCGCACGTGGCACGCGGACGAGGGCGCGTACGAGCACCAGCAGCGGACGCGTCCGCTGACGCTCGCGCCCGCGCTCCAGGACTCGCCCGTGGGGCTGCTGTCGTGGATCCTCGAGAAGCACCGCGCCTGGAGCGACTGCGGCGGCGACGTGTCCACGCGCTTCAGCGACGACCACCTGCTGACCCTCGCCTCGCTCTACTGGTTCACGGGATCCATCGGCACCTCGCTCCGCCCCTACTACGAGCACGCGTCCGGCCGCACGACCCCGGTCGGCCGCGTGCGGGTGCCGACCGCCGTCGCGGTGTTCCCGCACGACCTCGTGCACCCGCCGCGGAGCTGGGCGGAGCGCACCTACGACGTCGTCCGGTACACGACCATGCCGCGCGGCGGGCACTTCGCGCCGCACGAGGAGCCGGACCTGCTGGCCGACGACATCCGCGCGTTCCTGCGGACGCTGGCCTAGGCGCGCGCGTGGTGGACGGCCGGACGCCGAACGGGTCGCTCCCCCGGGCGACGACGCGCGTCCCGCGGCGCTCGACGGGATCCTCCGCCGCATCGGCGCCGCGCCCGGCGACGCGCGGGAGCTGCCCGGCGGATCCGTGAACCGCACGTACCGCGTCGCGCGGACGGGCGGCGACGTCGTGGTCCGGTTCCCGGCCGATGCGCGGCGCGCGGACGAGTTCCCCGTCGAGGAGTGGGCGGCGAGCGCCGCCGCCCGTGCGGGCATCGCGGTCCCCGCGGTCCTCGAGCGCGGGATCCGGGACGGCGTCCCCTACCTCGTGCAGGCCTTCGTCCCGTCGCACGCGGATCCCGTCGCCGACCCGTGGACGGAGCTCGGCCGCCTCGCCCGCGCGGTCGGCCGCGTCGACCCCGCCGACGCCCCCGACACGCTCTTCACGCGCTTCGGGCGCGACCTGCCCGCGGCCTGGGAGGCGCACGTCGCGTACGGCCGTGCGTCGCTCGACGGCGACGACCCGCTCCTCCGCGACGGCGCCTACCCGGCGGACGCCCTCCCCTGGCTGCGGGAGCGGTTCGCCGCCCTCGCCCGGGCGCCGTTCGACCACGGCCTCGCGCACGGCGACCTCGCGCCGCGGAACCTCCTGTCCCGCGGGCCGGGCGCCGCCCCGGTCCTCATCGACTGGGGAGCGGCAGAGACCGGGCCCGCGCCGTGGACCGACGCCCGCCGGGTGACGGCGTGGACGCACCTCGACGGATCCGTCACCGCCGCGGAGCACGACGCGTTCATGGCCGCGGCCGGCCTCGACGACGCCGAGGCGCAGCGCACGCTCGTCGCGATGACGGCGCTGCACCTCGTGGACGTGACGCGGTGGGCCCGGGAGCGGCGTCCGGACCTCTACGCGGAGCACTCCGCGCGTTGCCGCGCGGGGCTCGCGCGGCTCGCCGGGCTGGGATGAGCGATCCCGCGTGTTCGTCGCGGACCCCGCGTCGGCGGGTCAGCCCTGCGGCGGCGTCGCGTCCGGGCCGTGCGCGGCGAACGACGGGTCCATGTGGCCGATCTCGAGGATGTTCCCGTCGGGATCCGTGAGCTGACGCTGGTACATGAAGCCGTAGTCGGCGGCCGGTCGCGCCTCGGTGCCGCCCGCGGCGAGCCCGGCGGCGACGGCCGTGTCGACCTCCTCGCGGCTGTCGAGGTTCACCGACGTGAGCGCGGACACGGCCGTCGACGGGTCGCCGAGCGGCTGGTCGGTGAACGACTGGAAGAAGGGGACGCGTCAGGATCATGAGGCAGCTGTGGTCCTCCTCGACCACGATGCAGGCGGCGTTCTCGTCGGTGAACGCGGGGTTCACGGTGAAGCCGACGGCCGTGTAGAACGCCTTCGCGCGCTCCAGGTCGGTGACGGGCAGGTTCACGAAGATCATGGGCATGGGTCTCTCCTTCGAGCCGCGGGTGGAGCGGATGCGCCCATGCTGGCGACGGGTGCCGGGGAGCGTCAAGGGCGACGACCACCGGTTCCCGCGCGGAGGGTGCGCGCGCCCTTCTGCCTTGGACGGATCTCGGCGTGCCTGACGTTCCTGACGATAGAATGCTCCCGTCAGGATCGGAGTCCCATGTCCCAGGCCCAGCCCCGCGAACCACGGAGCACCTCCGCCCTGTCCGCTCTCACCACCGATCAGCGCAGGACGCTCCAGGCCTTCAGCCGCGCCGTGACCCGAGACTCGGGGACGGACTTCGAGCGGTTCATCGCCCGGCAGACCGCGATCTTCACGGAGACCGCCGTGCTGTCCGATGTCCTCGCGCGGCAGGCCGAGCCCCTGCCCACGGGAGTGGTCAGCAGCCTCGAACGACACGGAGCTCTTCTGGCGGCGCATCGAGGCGGAGCACGGCTTCCTCACGAGCGTCGAGGTCTCGGAGGCGCTCGGAGCCCGGCCGACGCGCGCGTACGCGAGCGATCTGCGGAAGGCGGGCAGGGTCCTGGGCCTCCGGCGCACGAACAGGTACGTGTACCCGGGCTTCCAGTTCCAGGCGGGGAGCGTCCGGCCCGTCGTCCCCCGGCTCATCGCGCTCGGCGCCGAGCACGACCTCGACTCCCGGGACGTGGTCGCGTGGCTCTACCGCCCCACCACCTACCTCCGCGACCCGGCGCATCGACCCGTGGATCACCTCGACGACCCCGAGACGGTGCTCGACGCCGCGGCGCGCGCCTGGGCCGTCGCCTGGTGAGCGTGCCCGCGCCACCGTCGCCGTTCACCGCGATCCCGGAGGTCGTCGCGGCCGGTTCGCGCCTCCATCGCATCCACTCTGCGCGGTTCGCGCCCGACGCCTTCAACCCGGGAGCGGGAGCACCGACGCGCTTCGCCTTCTTCGGCGACCCGATCGTCCCGGTCCTCTACGCCGGGGACACGGAGGACGTGGCGGTCTGCGAGACGGTCCTCCATGACGTGCCTCTCGCCGGCGGTGTCGTCGGGGGACGGGAGGTCACCGGGCGGCGGTGCTCGCGCCTCGTCGTCCGGCGTGACCTCCGGCTCGCGTCGCTGGTGGGTGGCGGCCCCCGTGCCCTGCGTGTCGCCGTGGAGGAGGTGTGCGCCACGGACGCGGCCGACTACCCGGACACCGTCGCATGGGCGGCGGCCGCTCATGGTGCGGGCTTCGAGGGGCTCGCGTACCCGTCGCGGAAGGCCGCCGGGCGGCGTGCCGTGGTGCTCTTCGGCGATCGGATCGGCGCGGGCGACCTCGTGCCGGACCCCGACTACCGATGGTGGTTCGACGACGTGGACGGCTTCGCCAAGCTCTACGACATCTGCCGCCCGCTCGGGGTGGCGGTCCTGCGTCTCGACTGACGGCGCGGGAACGCGGACGGCGGCGCGCCCCTCGCCGAGGGACGCACCGCCGCCGCGGCAGGCGGATCAGCGCCGGCGCAGCGCCCCCGTCGACCAGAGCGCGACCGCGACGAGCACCGGCTGGAAGAAGAGCCGGCCGAGGCGCTTGCCGTCGGTGTCGAGGCCGAAGGCGTCGCGGCGGTGGACGTACTGCGCGATGTTGCCGGGGAAGATCGCCGTGAAGAACGCGGCGGCGGCCCAGCCCGCGAGACCACGGCGCGAGCGCGCGAAGAGCAGCGCCGAGCCGAGCGTGATCTCGGCCACGCCGGATCCGACGACGGTCACGTCCTCGGGCACCGGCAGCGACTTCGGCACCTGCGCGCGGAACTCCTCGCGCGCGACCGTGAGGTGCGTGATGCCCGCGAACGCGAGGAACGAGCCGAGCACGACGCGGGCGGCCGTGCGGAGGAAGGACGTGCGGGTGGAGCCGGTCATCAGTCGTCCGAGACCGTGACGACGACCTCGATGTTGCCGCGGGTCGCGTTCGAGTACGGGCAGACCTGGTGCGCCTGGTCGGCGAGCTCCTGCGCGAGGTCGTGCTCGACCCCGGGGATGACGACCTCGAGATGCACGGCCAGCTGGTAGCCGCCCTGCCCATCGGACCCGATGCTCACGCGGCTGCCCACGCTCGAGTCCGCGATGGAGACCTTGCGGCCGCGCGCGACGCCCTGCAGGGCGGAGTGGAAGCAGGCGGCGTAGCCGGCGGCGAAGAGCTGCTCGGGGTTCGCGCCCTCGCCGGATCCGCCCATGGCCTTCGGGATGGAGAGGTCGAGCGCGAGGTCGCTGTCGCTGACGGCGACGCGGCCGTTGCGGCCGGCTCCCGTGGCGAGGGCCTCCGCGGTGTACAGGGCGTCCATGTGGTTCCTTCCGATCGTGGCCGCGGGGGCGGGCCGGGGCCGCGCGGGTGGCGCGGCCGGGGGTGGTGGTGGTGGGGGGGGATCAGGGGGCGGGCGCTGCGGTCGACGCCTCGGCGGGCCGGACGGCCGGGTGCGCGAGCGCGTCCGCCGTGGTCTCCTGCATGCCCGCGGTGAGCAGGTGCAGGGTGGAGAGGAGCTGCCGCGCGCGGTCGAGGTCGAGTCCCATCCCGCGGATGACCGCCGCGGGCACGTGCCCGAGCTCGGCCCGCACCGTGCGCCCGCGCTCGGCGAGCGACACCGTGACGACCCGCTGGTCGGCGGAGACGCGGCGGCGGGCGATGAAGCCGGCCTCCTCCATCCGCGCCAGCAGCGGCGACAGCGTGCCGGAGTCGAGGTCGAGCTGCTGCCCGAGCTCGGTGACCGTGCGGTCGTCGCCCGACCAGAGGAGGACGAGCACGAGGTACTGCGGGTACGTCAGGCCCCACGGCGCGAGGAGCGCGCGGTACGCCTGGGTGGTCGACCGCGAGGCCGTGTAGAGCGAGAAGCACACCAGCTCGTCGGTGATGCGCGCGGGCGTCGCCGTCGCGTCGTCGAGGGGGGTCGCATCGGGCATGGTCCGAGCCTGCCACGGAACAAGGTTGTGCGCAATCCATCTCAGCCGATGCTCAAGGGCGGGGCGTCGCCGCGTACCCTGGAGCGACATGATCACGAGACGAGAGGCCGCGCTGCGGCTGGGCATCCCGCTGGAGATGGCCACGCGCCACGGCATCCCGGGCCGCGTCCCGGAGTCCGAGATCGCCGCGATGGACCAGGATCCGCCGCCCTGGCTCGCGCAGTCCCGCGCCAACGCCACCGGCAAGCGGCCCGGTGTGGGTGCAGCTCACCTGCGAGGTCTGCGGCTTCACGGAGGCCGTGCGCCCCAAGAAGTGGTGGCCGGAGTTCTCCTACCTCTCGTGCGAGCGGCACTCCCCCGACGAGCTGCCCGAGCCCGCCCTCGGCCTCGCCCGGCGCGAGGTCGACGGCATCGGCAGCCGGTTCGTCGGCGTGGTCGACGAGCGCCCCTAGGGCGCATCCCGCATCCTCCGGCCCCGCCCGGCCGAGCGCGCCGGCTCCCGCTCGTCCCGACGGCGCACGCCGCCTTTCGCCTTCCTGGGCGTCAGCCGCGAAGGCACACAGTCCGTGGGTGCATCCGTAGTTTGTGGACTAACGACCCGTGTGCGGGTCGGGGTCGCGGCCGGCGATCCCGGCACGAGCGCCCGCCGGGGTCGGGCACCACCCGGACCGCACGCCCGCGTGCATCCTCCTCGTCCCGTCGCCCCGCGCGACCCGCACCCCGAAGGACTCCGATGCGCGACACAGCCCCCTCGACCACCCGCCGGCGACGCCGCCCGATCCGCCTGGCGCTCGGCGCCGCGGTGGCCGCCGCGACCGTCGCCCTCACCGGCTGCGGCGCCGGCGCCGACGTGGGAGGCGCGGGCGTCGCCTGCGACATCCCGCAGCCGGACGCGAAGACGACCGTCAACGTCCTCTCCTACAACAGCCCCTCCACGAACCCGTTCACCGACGCGATCGCCACCGGCTGCACGGGCGGGAACCTCACGGTCAACGCGCCCACCACCGACTTCGGCGGCCAGAACCAGCGCGCCGTGCAGTCCATGTCGGGCGCGAACCCCAGCTACGACCTCGTCGAGGTCTACGGCACCGTCTACCCGCTCTACGCGGAGCGCGGCTGGATCGAGCCGCTCGACGACCGCATCGCGGACGCGGGCGACGAGCTCGCCATCGACGACATCGACCCGACGCTCCTGGAGTCGCTGCAGTACGACGGGAAGCAGGTCGGCATCCCCACGTTCTGGGGCACGATCATCTTCATCTACCGCGAGGACATCCTCTCCGACCTCGGCATCGAGGTGCCGACCACGTTCGAGGAGATGTACGCCGCCGCCGACACCATCCGCACGGAGACCGGCATGGCGAACCCGCTGGCCCTCCCCTTCAACGCGGCCGGCGACAACTCGAGCGCCTACAACCAGTACCTCGGCTCGCTCGGCGGCACCTGGTTCGAGGACGGATCCGCGACCCCGACGCTCGACACCCCCGAGTCGATCGCCGCGCTCGACACCCTCCGCGCCACGTACCAGCAGATGAGCTCGCAGTCGACCTCGTGGTCGTCGCCCGAGGTCATCACGCAGCTGCAGACCGGCCAGGCCGCCATGTCGATGCTGTTCGCCGGGCGCGTCTCCGCGCTGCTCGACGAGGGCCAGACGGAGAACTTCGACGACTTCGCCTTCGCCGTGCCGCCGTCCGTGCAGGAGGGCGGCACCCCCGCCACCAGCCTCTCGGTCGACGGGCTCTCGATCGCCGCCAACTCGGAGGTCGACAAGGACCTCCTCTTCGACCTGCTCGGCGTCGCGACCGGCGCGGACGCCGCGACCGAGGCCGCCAAGGCCACGATCCCGGCCCGCACCACGCAGGCGCAGGCCGCCGACCTCCCGTTCGAGGAGGCCGCGCGCGACGTGCTCGAGAGCGAGAAGCCGAACGGCCTGCCGCTCGTGCCGTACATGTCCGACGTGTTCGCCGCGATGGCGCCGATCCTCGCGCAGGTCGTCGACGGCACGCTGTCCTCCACGGACGGCGCCGCGCAGCTGCAGGCGGCGGCCGTGCAGGCCATCGCCACGGCGGGCTTCGCGCCCTGATGCGCGGATCCACCCGCAGCGGCACCCGTCCGGGCTCCGCGCCCGGCAGCCGGGCATGAGGCTCAAGACCTTCGCCGCGTTCACGGCCCCCGCCATCATCCTGATGGCGGGGCTCCTGATCGTGCCGCTGATCACGACCCTCGTCTGGAGCTTCCAGAACGTGCCCGTCGGCCAGCCGGGCGTCTTCAACGGCGTGGCCAACTACGTCGAGATCTTCACCGACCGCCGCTTCGGCCGGGACGCCGCGTTCACCATCACCTACGCGATCGTCATGACGGTCGCGAAGCTCATCGTCGGCTACGGCATCGCGCTGCTGCTGAACCGCATCGAGCGGGGCCGCATGGTGATCCTCGGGCTCCTCATGGCGAGCTACGTGGTGCCCACGGTCATCGGCGCGCTCAACTTCTCCTGGCTCTTCAACGACATCTTCGGCGGCGTCGTGAACCAGGGCCTTGCGGTGTTCGGGATCCACGTGGACTGGCTCACGGAGACCGGGCCCGCCCGGGTGCTCATCGGCCTGCACGCCCTCTGGCACGAGACGCCCTTCGTGATCCTCGTGCTCCTCGCGGGCCTGCAGACGCTCCCCGAGGAGCCGCTCGAAGCCGCGCAGCTCGACGGCGCCGGCTGGTGGCAGCGCCAGCGGTACATGATCGTGCCGCTGCTCGCGCCGCTGTTCTCGTTCGTGACGCTCATCAGCCTGATGGACAGCCTCAAGGTGTTCGACTCGATCCGGATCATCACCCCGGCGGCCGGCAGCGTCGGCACCGAGTCCCTCATGGTGTTCGTCTACCAGGTGGCCCTCGGGGAGTCGTACCGGCTGGGGGTGGCGAGCGCGGTGAACGTGGTCACCATCGTCATCACGCTCGTGCTGCTGATCCCGTTCCTCCGACAGACCTGGAAGGGGGCGCGGGCCGCATGACCGCATCCACCCCGCTCGTGCCCACCGGCCGGACCCGCGTGCCCCGCGGCGACGGCCCCACCGGATCCGGCCGCACGCTCACCGCGCGGGAGCGCCGGCGCCGCGAGCGCATCGGCTCGCTGTGGGCGGGCGCCGCGCTCGTCGTCATCGTCATCGTCGCGCTCAGCCCGTTCCTGTGGGCGCTGCTCACGGCCGTCAAGCCGTTCCAGGACGCCTTCACCAACCCGCCGACGTGGATCTTCGAGCCGCGCCTCGACGCCTTCGTCGACCTGTGGCGCGGCACCCTGTTCGCCGAGGTGCTCGTCAACACGTTCATCGTGGCCGGGCTCACGGTGGTGGTCGCCCTCGTCGTCGGCGCCCCCGCCGCGTACGCGTTCGCCCGGTACGCGGGGTCGTCGGGCCGATCCTGCTGGTGCTCGCCGTCGTGCTGCGGACGATCCCGCGGTTCGCCGTGGTGCTGCCGTTCTACGAGATGAGCCAGGCGCTCGGGATCTACGACACCAAGATCGCCCTGGTCGCCGCGCTCGTGGCGGTGAACATGCCGTTCACGCTGCTGCTGCTCGTCGGGTTCTTCCGCGACATCCCGACCGAGCTCGACGAGGCCGCGATGATCGACGGCTGCAGCCGCTTCGGCGCGTTCCGCCGCGTGATCGTGCCGCTCATGGGCCCCGGCCTCGTGACGGCGGGCGTGTTCACCCTCCTCGTCGCGTTCCAGGAGTACCTCGTGGCGCTCACGCTCACGCAGAACCAGGCCGTCACGATCCCGGTCTTCATCGCCGCCCAGAAGGGCGCGGACGACATCTCCACCTACCAGACGCTCGCGGCGGCGAGCATCGCGCTCGTGATCCCCGTGGTGCTCATCGCGGTCTTCGCGCGGAAGTACCTCGTGGCCGGCCTCGGCGGCGGCGCCGTCAAGGGATGACCTCCGAGCGCGCGGCGGAGGCCGACTGGTGGCGCTCGGCCGTCGTCTACCAGGTGCTCCTCCGCAGCTTCGCCGACGGCGACGGGGACGGCGTGGGCGACCTCGCGGGCCTCCGCGACCGGCTGCCGTACCTGGCCGCGCTCGGCGTCGACGCCATCTGGGGTGAACCCCTGGTACCCGTCGCCGATGGTCGACGCGGGGTACGACGTGGCGGACTACCGCGACGTGGATCCCGCCTACGGCACGCTCGCCGACGCGGAGGCCCTGATCGCCGAGGCGCACGGCCTCGGGATGCGGGTGCTGCTCGACATCGTCCCCAACCACACCTCCGACGCGCACCCCTGGTTCCGCGCCGCGCTGGCCGGCGACCCGGCGGCGCGGGCGCGCTATCACTTCCGGGAGGGGCAGGGACCGGACGGCGATCTGCCGCCCAACGACTGGGAGAGCTGCTTCCGCGGCCCCGCGTGGACCCGCACCACGGATCCCGACGGGCGCCCGGGCGCCTGGTACCTGCACCTGTTCGCCGCCGAGCAGCCGGACCTCGACTGGACGAGCGCCGAGGTGCGCGCGGAGTTCGTCGACGTGCTGCGCTTCTGGTTCGACCGCGGCGTCGACGGCTTCCGCGTCGACGTGGCGCACGGGCTGGCGAAGGCGGCCGGGCTCCCCGACGGCCGGGGCGCCGACCGCCGCACCGAGGCGCACCCCGGCTGGGACCAGGACGAGGTGCACGACGTGTACCGGGAGTGGCGCGGGGTCGCCGACTCCTACGACCCGCCGCGGATCTTCGTCGCCGAGGCCTGGGTGGCGCGGCCCGAGCGCCTGCCGCTCTACCTCCGGCCCGACGAGCTGCACACCGCGTTCGAGTTCGAGCCGCTGCACACGGCGTTCCGGGCGGGACCCTGGCGGCGGGTCATCGACCAGGGGCTGGCGAAGGCCGCCGACACGGGCGCGCCGAGCGCCTGGGCCCTGACGAACCACGACGTGGTGCGGCAGGCCACCCGCTACGGCCGGGAGCAGCCGGAGGTGCGGGCCTCGAACGAGCAGCAGCGCGCCCGGTTCGGGGTGGACCCGGTGGACCGCGAGCTCGGCCGCCGCCGCGCCCGCGCGGCCGTCACGCTCACGATGGCCCTGCCCGGCGTCGCCTACCTCTACTTCGGCGAGGAGCTCGGCCTGCACGAGGTGGAGGACATCCCCGACGCGCGCCGCCACGACCCCATCCACCTCCGCTCGGGCGGCACCGACCCGGGGCGGGACGGCTCCCGGGTGCCGATCCCCTGGTCGGGGTCCGCGACGCCGTTCGGGTTCTCGACCGGCGTCCCCGACGGCGGCCCGGGACCGTGGCTGCCGCAGCCCGACGAGTGGGCGAGGCTCACGGTCGAGCGCCAGGAGGCGGATCCCGCGTCGACGCTCGCGCACTACCGGCGGCTGCTGGCGGCGCGCCGGGAGCTCGTCATGCCGACGGAGCCGCTGGTGTGGCTGCCCAGCCCGGCCGACGCGCTCGCCTTCCGACGCGGACCGCTCGAGTGCTGGATCGCGTTCGGGACGGATCCGGTGCCGCTGCCGCCCGGACGCCGGGTCGTGCTGAGCTCGACGGGCTCCGTCGGCGACGTGCTCCCGCCGGACACGGCGGTCTGGCTGGTGCCCGCGCCCTGACGCGCTACGGGGCCTGCCGTTCGGGGAGGCCGCTCGCGGGGGGGGCTACGGCGCCTCCGTCAGGCGGCGACGATCTCCGCGCGCGTGCCCGCATCCACCGCAGCTCCGTCGCGGAGCGCCGGGCAGTGCTCCGGCGTGGGGTGCTGGCAGATCTCGATGACCCGGGACAGCTCCTCGCGGGCGCGCTCGAGCTCGGCGATGCCCGCGGAGATGCGGTCGCGCTCGGCGCGGAGGAGCTCCATGGTCCCGGGGGCGGCGACGCCGGTGTCGACGCTCGGCAGCAACGCGAGGATCGTGCGGCTCGGCAGCCCCGCCGCGTACAGGCGCTGGATGAGCCGCACCCGCTCGACGGCGGCCTCCGCGTAGATCCGCTGGCCGCTCGGGGTGCGCTCCGCCGGCAGCAGGCCCTGCTCCTCGTAGTACCGGAGCGCCCGCGTGCTCACGCCCGCGCGCCCCGCCACTTCGCCGATCCGCAGCATGCCGCCCTCTTCCCGTCATGGCGCCGATCGGCGGGCGGACTTGCCCTTCACGTCGACGTCAACTCCTAGCGTAGGCGATGCCGCCTCGCCGACCAGCGCGAGCGGCGGGAGGAAGAGCACGCATGGACATCCAGGATCAGGTCGCCCTCGTCACCGGCGCCAACCGCGGCATCGGCCGCACCTTCGTCGAGGAGCTCCTCGCGCGGGGCGCGCGGAAGATCTACGCGACCGCCCGTCGGCCCGAGGCGGTCGACGTGCCCGGCGTCGAGGTGCTGCGCCTCGACCTCGCCGACCCCGCCTCGGTCGCGGCCGCCGCCCGCACCGCGTCCGACGTGACGCTCGTGGTCAACAACGCCGGCATCTCCACGGGCGCCGCCCTCGTCACGGGTGACATGGCCGACATCCGCCGCGAGATGGACACCCACTTCTACGGGACGCTCGGCGTCATCCGCGCGTTCGCGCCCGTGCTCGCCGCGAACGGCGGAGGCGCGATCGTGAACGTCCTGTCGGCGCTGTCCTGGTTCTCCACGTCCGGCGCCGGCGGCTACGCGGCGGCGAAGGCGGCCGAGTGGAACATGACGAACGCGGTGCGGCTGGAGCTCGCCGAGCAGGGCACCCTCGTGCAGGCAGTGCACCTCGGGGCAGCGGACACCGACATCATGGCCGGCTACGACGGCCCGATGATCAGCCCGCGCGACGTGCCGCGCGCGTCCCTCTGACGGCCTGGCCGCCCGCTCCATCGAGGTCGTCGTCGACGACTGGAGCCGCATGGTGAAGGACTCCCTGAGCGGCGACCCGCGTGAGTTCTACGCCCGCATGCGGTCGCTGCTCGGCTGAGCGGCGCCGGCGCCCGCGCCGGGCGCCCCGCGAAGGCCGGTCAGCGCGCGGACGCCGGCGTCGGGAGGCGGGCGAGGTCGTCGGCCCGGACGTGGACCGAGCTCGCCCGCAGGTCGAACAGCAGGGCGGTGCCCACCGGGTAGACCTCGCGCAGCTCCTCGGGCGCACCGAAGTTCACCACGAGCTGGGGCGGACGCGCCGAAGCGGCCCGCGCTGCAGCCGCCGCCCTCGGTCGTCCCCATCGCCGCGCGCTCCGGCTGGATCGACAGGCACGTCCGGCCCCGGTCGGGGAAGGCCGACATGTCGTTCGCGAGCCGCACGACGGTGAGGCCGTGGAAGGGCGCGGATCCCGTCTCGTCGCCACCGAACCAGTCGCGCATGTGCTCGGGGAGCGGGAGGTCCGGGTCGAGCCGGACCACCGCGACCTCCCGCCCGGGCGGCGCCGCGAGCGTGGATCCGAGGACGGCGGTGCCGGCAACGGCCGCCGCGAGGGCGGGACCGGCCCCGGGATCGGGATCGGGATCGACCCGGGCATCGGTCCCGGCCACGGGCTCCGCCTCCGACTCGGCCGCAGGACCCGCGTCGGCCGCCGTCGACGCGGCGACGGCGCGCTCCTCCAGAGTCCGGAGCCGATCGAGGTCGACCGCAGCGACGTCGCGCCCCGGCCCGTACGCGCGACGGCGGAGCTCGACGAGCTCGGCGTGGTCGACGGCGTCCATCCCCCGATCCTGTCACCGGCGCCGCGGCGCGACCCGCCCCCGTCCGGGCCGGCCGCCTAGCCCGCGGTGACGCGGACCGACGAGCCGTCGAGCACGAACTCGAGCGCGGTGCCCTCGGTGAACGCCTCGAGGAGGTCAGCGGGCATGTCGTCGTCGACCGTGAGCACGGCCCGAGCCGGGAACGAGCCGGCCTCGCAGCCGCCGACCGGCGATCCGGTGCGGGCGGGTCGCGGGGCGACCACGGCCACGCAGCGGGAGTCGTCCTCGGGGTTGACGAGGCCGATGACGGTGAGGCCCCGGAAGTCGCCCACGCCGGTCGCCGCGTCCTGGTACCAGTCGTCCCAGCGGGAGGGCACCGCTCGGTCGGGGTCGAGGGCGACGACCCCGACCTCGCGCCCGCCCATCTCGAGACCGAGGAGAGCCCGACGGTCGCGCCGACCGCGACCACGACGGACGCGGCCCACAGCACCGCCGTGCGGCGGCGGATCCGGGGTCGGGCGCCGGGAGGGGCGTCGCGGGCGTCGTCGTCGTCGCGGTCGTCGTCGTCGCGGTCGCGGTCGCGGTCGGAGGAGCCGTCGTGCGCGTCGTGCGCCACGGCGGCGTGCCGCCCCGAGGAGACCCGCGGTGCGACGTCACGCTGGGCCGCGTCCACCGGATCCGGCACGACCGTCGCCGCCGTCGCGCCCTGCCCCGCCTCGAGCTCCCGCAGGCGGTCGAGCTCCGCGTCATCGAGGTCGGACGCCGGCCCGTAGGCGCGGCGGCGCAGCTCCCGGAGCTCGCCGTCCCGCGCCTCGTCCATGCCGTCGATCCTGTCACCGTCGTGCGCCGGCGACCGCGCCCCCGTCGCGATCCGACGCTGGTCGGCTGCCCCGCCCCGGCCTACGCTCGGCGCATGCTCACCGAGATGGACCTGCGGCTGCCGGACGGCCGCACGTTGCACTGCTACGACACGGGGCCCGGCGACGATGCCCGCCCCGACCGGTCGTCGCGTACCACCACGGCACGCCGAACGTCGGCCCGCCGCCCCAGCCGCTCATCGACGCGCCCGAGGCCCGCGGCATCCGGTGGATCTCCCACGACCGGCCCGGGGAGCGGATCCACCCGGCACCCCGGCCGCACCGTCGCGACCACGGCGGCCGACGACCTGGCCGTCGCGGACGCGCTCGGGATCGACCGGTTCGCGGTGCTCGGCCACTCGAGCGGCGCCGTGCTCGCCCTCGCCGCCGCGGCGTCGCTCGGCGACCGCGTGCTCGGCGCGGTCTGCGGGGCGGCGCTCGCCCCCGTCGAGGCCGAGGGGCTCGACTGGTTCGCCGGCATGCACGCGGGCGGCGAGCGGGAGCTCCGGCCGCGGTCGCGGGCCGGGAGGAGCTGGAGGCCGCGCTCGCCGCCTCCGAGTTCGACCCGGCCATGTTCACCGACGGCGACCTGCGCGCGCTCGAGACGGACTGGGCGTGGTTGGACGGCGTCGCGGCCCGCGGCTTCGATGCGGGACCCGGCGGCATGGTCGACGACGACCTGGCGCTCGTCGCCGACTGGGGCGTCGACCTCGCGGACGCTCGCGTGCCGGTGATCCTGCTGCACGGCGACGCCGACCGGATCGCGCCGGTCGCCATGCGCGCTGGCTCGCGGACCGGGTGCCCGGCGCGGAGCTCGTCGTGCGGCCGGGTGACGGCCACATCTCGGTGCTGCACGGCGCCGCCGACGCGCTCGCGCGGCTGCGGGAGCGGATCGGCGCAGCGGGCTAGGCGCCTCCGGCGGCCGGCTTCATCCAGAACGGCGAGTAGCGGACCCGTCGGGGTCGTCGAACTGGCGCTGGTACATGAAGTCGTAGTCGTCCGTGTCGCCGATCCGGCCGCCCGCGGCCCGGGCCCGCTCGACGAGCTCGTCGACCGCCTCGCGGCTGTCCAGGTCGAAGGAGACGGTGACCTTGGAGGGGGTGTCGGGGCCGCCGATCAGCTCCTCGGTGCCGCCGACGCGCGCGTACATCTCGCGACTGCCGAGCATGACGGACTGCCCGGGGGCGAACGTGAAGCACGACACGTCTGGGCCCGACATGGCGGGTTCGAGGGTCCAGCCGAGGGCGGCGTAGAAGGCCGTCGCGCGCTCGACGCTCGCGACCGGGCAGGTGAGGAAGGTGGTCATGCGGATGACGCTCCTCCCCCACCGCCCGGTGTCGAGACCCGGTCGCGGATGCGCTCGGGTCAGTGCCCGCGCGACACCCGCCGCGGCAGGGCGAACACGAGCGCGAAGGCAACGACGGCGAAGATCGCGCTGACGCCCATGGCCGACGCGGACGCGTCGGTGAAGGCCTGCGGCACCGATCTGCGGTCCGCGGATCCCGGCGCCGGCGACGCCCGCGAAGAGCACGCTGCCGATGACGGCGATGCCGACGGCGGATCCGACGCGCTGCACGGTGCCGATGACGCCGGAGGCCGCACCCGCCTCGGCGGGGTCGACGGT
Source organism: Clavibacter sp. AC415 (assembly GCF_979252985.1). Classification (NCBI taxonomy): domain Bacteria; kingdom Bacillati; phylum Actinomycetota; class Actinomycetes; order Micrococcales; family Microbacteriaceae; genus Clavibacter; species Clavibacter sp. AC415. The sequence continues at coordinate 99,994 of NZ_CEEDAR010000015.1, forward strand.
CGCGACGATGAACTGCGCGTTGGGGGCGATGAAGAGGCCGTTGCCGACGCCCGCGAGCAGCAGCGGGACGAGGAGCATCCAGCTGGTGAGGTCGGCGGCGGCCGTGTTCAGGAGCACGAGCCACAGCCAGATGAGGCCGACGCTCACGAGCGCCGTCCCGATCACGAGCACGTTCCGCCCGAGGCGGTTCGTGAGGCGGTTGCTCTGCGAGGAGCCGACGATGCTGCCGATCGCGAACGGGATGGAGACGAGGCCCGAGGCGAGCGCGGTGTTGCCGAGACCCGACTGCCAGAGGATGGAGATGGTGAAGAAGATGCTCGTGAAGGCCGCGAAGTAGACCATCGCGAGGATCACGCCGCCCGTGAAGGCGGGGTGCGTGAACAGGTGCGGCGGCACGAGGACGCTCTTCGAGCGCTTCGTCTGCGCGACCTCCCAGGCGCCGAAGAGGGCGAGGAGCACGACGCCGCCCGCGAGGGAGAGGTAGGTCCACAGCGGCCAGCCCTGGTCCTGGCCGTCGATCAGGGGCACGAGCAGGGCCACGAGGCCCGCGCTGACGAGCAGGATGCCGACGATGTCGACGCCCGAGGACGTCGGCTGCGCGGGGGCCGGGGCCCCGCCCGCCTGCGCGCCGGACCGCTGGCCGGACTGCGCGCGCACGTCGCCCGCGACCTCCTCCGCCACGCGGCGGCTGGGGAGCAGGAATACCGCGGCGACGACGGTGGCGAGGCCGACGGGCAGGTTCACGAAGAAGACCAGGCGCCAGCCCGACTCCTCCCCCGCCGCCTGGATGATGAGGCCGCCCACGATCGGGCCGAGCGCCGACGAGACGCCGATGACGGCGCCCATGATGGCGAACGCCTTGCCGCGCACCTGCGGCGGGAACAGCAGCTGGATGAAGGCGGTCACCGCCGGCACGAACAGGCCGCCCGCGAGTCCCTGCACCACGCGGGAGATCACGAGCTGGAGGTCGTCCTGCGCCACGCCGCACGCGAGGCTCGCGAGCGTGAACAGCGCGATGCCGGTCACGAACACCCATTTGTGCCCGAAGCGGTCGCCGAGGCGTCCCGCGGGGATGAGCGCCAGACCGAACGCGAGCGCGTAGCCGGAGATGATCCAGCTCAGGGTCGACTCGGAGGCGTCGAGGCTCGTGCGGATCGTGGGCAGCGCCACGTTCACGATGGTGGTGTCGAGCAGCGCGATGAACATGCCGGCGAGCAGCACGATGAGCGCCTGCCAGGCGCGACGCGAGACGACGGGGGCGGCGGGCCGGCCGGAGCCGGGCGCGGCGGACGCGTCGGCGCCGCCCGACGCCGGGCGGGCGGATGCGGTGGTGTCGGACATGGGTCCTCTCATGCCGACGCGGGCGTCGGCGGTGGTGCGAGCGGATCCGGCCGGCGGGCGCAGGAGCGGGCGACGAGGGCGCGGGACGGGTCGGGCGCCTCGCGGCGGGCGGATGGCACGCGGAGGAGGGATCCGCGACGGTGCGGGGGAGACGGTCGGGCGGATGCGCCCGAGCCGCCAGTCTGCCACCGGTTGACCTATGCGGCCTATCCTCGTGTCCGTCCACAGCCTCCCGTCACCGGCGGCAGGTGCACCCCACTTCACCGCCGGCCATGGCGCCCGGCGCGGATCCGGCCTATGGTTCGATCAGTCCCGAGTCATTACCCGATGCTGGGGACGTCGTGCCACGCCGCCGGAGCGCATCAGCCGGAGCCGTGGTCGCGAACACAGCAGCCGTCGTACCCGAGCCGACGGATGTGAGCTGGGCCCGGTAGGCGTTCGCGAGCACGCCGGGCTCGGACTCGGTGGCCCGTCCCGCAACGCCCTCACGTGAACGTGCCTGATCACTGCCGCACGACGATCGAGAAGACGTCCATGCCCGACGCACCGCATCCTCCGAGACCGCGCTTCCTCCGCCGGGAGGACATCGAGCTCCTCATCGCCGTCGCCTGGAACGAGGAGGGCTGCCGTCGCGGCCTGCGCCCCTTGGCATGGCGGCTCGGCGACGCCGACTTCGTCCACTTCATCGGCTCGGCGGACGCGTACACGCGCGACAGCCGGCAGGAGATCATCGAGGACTGGATCGCCGAGCTCGGCCTGGCCGACTCCATCGACCCCCTCGGTCCGCCCCTCGACCGGCGCGGAGCCGACATGGTGTGGACGGGGAGCATCGGCGCCATCGGGATGCAGTTCCGCTACCCCGCACCCGATCCCGCGGCGGGCTGACGCGCTGCCGCCGGCCCCGTTCCGTCATCCGACGGATGCGGCGTGCCCGACCGCGTCGATACCGTGGGCGGATGAGCGCCGCATCCGCCCCCGACAGCGTCGACCGCTTCTGGGTGCGCCCGCGCCCCGACCGCGCCGGCCTCCGCTTCGACCTGATGCTCGCCCTCGTGATGCTCGTGTGCACCACGGGGAGCCGCACGCTCTACTACGCGATCGGCATGTACCCGTCGCGCCCGCCGCTGTGGGTCATCGGCGCGTGGATCCTGCTCATGACCGGCACGCTCGCCTTCCGCCGCCTGCAGCCGGAGGCCGTGACCCTGGTGGTCGGCGCCACCTTCATCGTCGGGGCCTACCAGTTCGTGCCCGAGGTGCTCTTCTCCAACATCGCGATGTTCATCGCCATGTACTCGCTCGGCGCGTGGGGGCGGAACCGGCTGCGCGCCAACGTCGTGCGCGGGATCGTCGTGGTCGGCATGTTCGCCTGGCTCTTCGCGGCGCTGCTGCAGACGTCCGGGTACTTCTCGCTCTCGGGCTCCAGCTTCGCGTCCGCACCGGACGACGCGTGGGTGCCCGCGCCGGTCGCGGCCGGGCTCGTCTCGATCATCACGAACCTCCTCTACTTCGGCGGCGCCTGGTACTTCGGCGACCGCGCGTGGGCCTCCGCGCGCGACCGGTGCGCGCTCGAGACGCGCACCGAGGAGCTGGCCCGGGAGCGGGAGCGCGTCGCCGAGCAGGCGGTCACGCTCGAGCGCGTGCGCATCGCCCGTGAGCTCCACGACGTCGTCGCGCACCACGTCTCCGTCATGGGGGTGCATGCGGGCGCGGCCCGGCGCGTCCTCGCGCGGGACGCCGACAAGGCCGCCGCGTCGCTCGGCATCGTCGAGGACAACGCGCGCAGCGCCATCGAGGAGCTGCACCGGATGCTCGTCGCGCTCCGCCAGGAGGAGGACGGCACCGGGTCGGGCGACGGCGGCGTGGACGGCGACCAGACGCGGACCGCGTCGACGCGCGGCGTGGAGCAGCTGCACGAGCTCGTCGCGGACGCGTGCGGCGCCGGCCTGCGCGTCGCGTACGACACCATCGGCACGCCCCGGCCGCTGGCCCCGACCGTGGACCTCATCGTCTACCGGGTCGCGCAGGAGTCGCTCACGAACGTGCGGAAGCACGCGGGCACGGGGGCGCGCGTGGACCTGCGCCTGCGGTACCTCGCCGACCGCGTCGAGGTGGAGGTGAGCGATGCGGGTCCCGCGGGCGCCGCGACGTCGAGCGCCGCCGCGCCCGCACGGAAGGGTCCGGGCGGACTCGGGCAGCGCGGCATGCGGGAGCGCGTGGCCGCGGTCGGCGGATCCATCGAGATCGGCCCGAAGGCCCGCGGCGGCTACCTGGTGCGCGCGAGCCTGCCGACGCGGCCCGCATCCGCGGCGGCGAGCCCCGCGCCCGCGACCGTCCCCGTGACCGCGCCCGCCTCCGTGCCCGCACCCGCACCCGCACCCGCACCCGACCCCGTCCCCGTCCCCGTCCCCGTACCCGAGGAGAGCCGCGCATGACCGCCGAGACCGTCGCCCCCGTCCGCGTCCTGCTGGTCGACGACCAGGCGCTCGTGCGCGCGGGCTTCCGCGTGATCCTCGAGAGCGAGGACGGCATCGAGGTGGTCGGCGAGGCGGCCGACGGCGAGGAGGGCGTGCGCCTCGCCGGGGAGCTCCGTCCGGACGTCATCTGCATGGACGTGCAGATGCCCCGCGTCGACGGGCTCGAGGCCACGCGCCGCATCGTGCAGGACCCCGCGATCACCGCCGGGGTCCTCATGCTCACCACCTTCGACCGCGAGGACTACCTCTTCACCGCGCTCGACGCGGGCGCGAGCGGGTTCGTGCTGAAGAGCGCGTCGCCGGAGTCGCTCGTGGAGGCCGTGCACGTGATCGCGCGCGGCGACGCGCTGCTCTCCCCCGACGTCACGCGCCGGGTGATCGAGCGGTTCGGCCGCGGATCCGGCGCCGACGCCCCCGGAGACGCCGCGCCGTCGGCCGCGCCGGTGATCCCCACGGACCCGCGCGTGGCGACCCTCACCGACCGCGAGCTGGAGGTGCTCCGCCTCCTCGCCGAGGGCCTCGCCAACGCGGAGATCGCCGAGCGGCTCTACCTCGGGGAGGCCACCGTGAAGACGCACGTCTCGCGCCTCCTGCTCAAGCTCGGCGTGCGCGACCGCGTGCAGGCCGTCGTGTTCGCCTACGAGCGCGGCATCGTGGTTCCGGGCGCGAGCTGATGGACGCCTCCGCCGTCATCATCGCCGCGGTCATCGTCGTGATCCTCGGCCTCGGCGTGCTGCCCCTCCGCAGGCGCGGCGGGCGCTCCGGCTCCGGCTCCGGCTCCACCCGGTCGACCGGCCGATCCCGTCATCCGGCTGCCGCCGACGGCGGCGGAGCCGCGGCCGTCTCGTCCTCCGACGGGTCCCCCTCCGGAGACCGCGACGGACACCACGCCGATCCTGCGACGGACCACGGGCCGTCGGACGGCGGGCCGACGGACGGCGGATCCGGCGGCGGCGGGTCCGACGGGGGCGGTGGATCCGACGGAGGCGGTGGCGGAGGGGGCGACTGACACGCCGGCCCGCCCGACGAGCGGGCGGACCGGCGGACGACCGGGCGTCAGCGGCCTCAGCGGGCCGCGATGTCCCCGCGCTCCTCGCGGCGGCGGCGCAGCGCCGACTCGTCCTTGCCGACGATCGCCAGCAGGACGATGGCGAGGGCCACGCACACGAGGATCAGCACGAAGGTGACGTCCCAGCCGAACGCGTGGACGGAGGCGCCGATGCCCGTGGAGGCGAGCGTCGCGCCGAGCACGTAGCCGAACAGGCCCGTGAACCCGGCCGCGGTGCCGGCGACCCTGCGGGGGCTGAGGTCCAGCGCCTGCAGGCCGATGAGCATGACCGGGCCGTAGATGAGGCCGCCGATGAGCACGAGGGCCGCGAGCGAGACCCAGAGCGGGCCGTCGGCGGGCGAGAGCCAGTAGATGGCGACGGCCACGCCGACCGCGGCCATGAAGAGGATCCCCGTGGGCGAGCGCCGCCCCCGGAACACCTTGTCGCTGATGTATCCGCAGAGCAGCGTGCCGGGGATGCCCGCGAGCTCGAACAGCGAGAACCCGGCGATGCCCTCGCCGAGGCTGGCGCCGCGCACGTCGGCCAGGTAGATCGGCGCCCAGACGAGCACGCCGTAGCGGAGCGTGTAGACGAAGACGTTGGCGAGCGCCAGGTTCACCATGGTGCGGTTGCCGATGACGTAGCGGCGGATGGTCGACCAGGTCGACGCGCCCTCGTCGGCCGCGTCGGTCTCGACGGGCGCGGGGTCGTGACGGTGCTCCTCGATGGGCGGCAGGCCCTCGGACTCGGGGGTGTCGCGGAGGAGCACGAAGGCGATCAGCGCGATGACGATGCAGACGAGCGCCGGGAACCAGAACGCGCTCTGCCAGGTGCCGAAGGTCGCGATCGCGAGTCCCGCGAGGCCGCCCGCGCCGGCGCCGCCGACGTTGTGGGCGACGTTCCAGATGGCGGTCTTCCCGCCGCGCTCCGAGGTGGAGAACCAGTGCACCAGGGTGCGGCCGGACGGCGGCCAGCCCATCCCCTGGAAGAAGCCGTTCACGATCATCACGACGGCGAAGAGCGCCACCGACGCCCCGACGGCGGGCACGAACGCGACCACCAGGTTCGCGAGCGCGGACAGCAGCAGGCCGATGGGCAGGAACCAGCGGGCGCTGCTGCGGTCGCTGACGATGGCGCTCAGGAACTTGCTGAAGCCGTACGCGAGCAGCACGCCGTTGGTGAGGATCCCGAGGCCGAGGGCGCTGAAGCCGTTCTCGTCGCGGAGGATCGTCGCCACCAGGGGCACGTTGTTGCGGATGAGGTAGTAGGCCGCGTAGCCGATGAAGATGCCCATGAACACCTGCAGGCGGAGCCGCGGGTAGCGCCGCGCGACGGTGGCGTCATCCAGCCTCGGTGCGGGCGGCGGGGCCGCCATGAAGGAGAGGAGACCGCGCCGCATGGCGTCCCCGTCGGTGCGCGTGCGCTCGCTCGTGCTCATGCTGTGCCTCCTGTGGGTCACCTCGGCGTGACGGAGGACCACTCAACTCCCTTCCCAGACGATCGACTAGGGGGAGGGCGGATCCGGCGCGCCGGTGCCGCTCAGAAGCCGCCGCGCTGCGACATCGGGGAGAGCACCAGCTCGTCGATCCGCACGTGCGGCGGCGACGCGAGCACGAACATCGCCGCGCGGGCCACGTCGTCGGGCGCGAGCATCGCGGCGCGCTCGGCGGCGTCCGGGACGGTGGGGCGGAGCGCCAGGAAGTCGCTGTCGATGGTGCCCGGGCAGAGGTGCGTGGCGCGGATCCCCGCGCCCGCCTCCTGCGCGTTGAGGTCGCGCACGAGGGTCGAGAGCGCCGTCTTCGAGGCGCTGTAGGCGACCCCGGCGCCCGGGGAGTGCGTCCACGCGGCGTACGAGGAGACGAGCACGACCGTGCCGCCGGAGGCGCGCAGGAGCGGCAGCGCGGCGGCGACCTGGTGCGCGGGTCCGGTGAGGTTGGTCGCGACGATGCGGTCGAAGTCGGCGAGGTCCTGCTCGGCCCACGACCGGCGCGGGGCGTTCAGGCCGGCCGCCACCACTACCCCGTCGAGCCGGTCGAGGCCCGCGACCACGGCGGCGAGCGCGGCGTCGTCCGTGACGTCGAGCGGGGCGACGACCGCGGTGGACCCGAGGTCGTCGACGAGCGCCCGCGTCTCCTCGAGCGGCTCGAGGCGGCGGCCCGAGAGCACCAGGTGCCAGCCGTCGCGGGCCGCGGCGACGGCGGTGGCGCGCCCGACGCCGGATCCCGCGCCGCTCACCCACAGGGTCCGCGGGCCGCCCGCCCCCTCCCCCGATGCATCGACGTCGCGGTGGTCGTGCTGGTCGTTCATCCGTGCTCCGGACATGGCGGTCTCCCCTACGTTGAGGGAAACGCTATTAGGACTGTGGGGAACACGCATGCTCATCGACCTCCACGACAGGGTCGTCGTCGTCTCCGGTGCCGCGCAGGGCATCGGCCGCGCGCTCGCGGAGCGCTTCCTGGCCGAGGGGTGCCGGGTCTTCGGCCTCGACCTCCGCTTCGGGGGCGAGCTCCCCGACGGGCTCACGGGGATCGTCGCCGACGTCACCGACCCGGCATCCGTGCAGGCGGCGGTCGCCGAGGTGCTCGAGGCCGCGGGCCGCATCGACGTGCTCGTCAACAACGCGGGCATCAACGTCGAGGGGCGGGTCGAGACGCTGGAGCCGGCGCGCTGGCAGGCCGCGTTCGACGTGAACGTGGGCGGGGTGTTCCTGCTCTCGCAGGCCGTCATCCCGGCCATGAAGGCGGCGGGAGGCGGGCGCATCATCAACGCGGCGTCGTTCGCGGCCGTCGTCCCGAGCGTCGGCGCGGCCGCGTACGGCGCGTCGAAGGCCGCGGTCGTGCAGTTCACGCGCGTGCTCGCGAGCGAGCTGGGACCGTGGGGCATCACCGTCAACGCGTACGCGCCCGGCATGATCCCGACGGCCATGAACGGCTTCGCCGAGATGCCGGAGCCCGCGCAGGACCGCCTGCTCGACACCCTCAGCATCCGCCGGTGGGAGCGGCCCGACGACGTGGCCGACCTGCTGGTGTTCCTCGCGAGCGACCGGGCCGGCTACATCACGGGCACCCTCGTGGACGTGAGCGGCGGCAAGCTCGCCACGCAGATGCCGCAGCGCGCCTACGAGGGCGAGGGGGCACCCGTGCGCGGGCCGCGCGACGGCGTCGCGACCGGCACGCCCGACGCCGCCGGCACGCCCGGCCCGGCCGCGGGCGGCACCCGATGACCGTCACCGTCTGGAAGGCGCAGCCGCTCGATGCCGTGCGCTCCGAGCACGCGGAGGCGCCGCTCTGGGACCCGGCGCGCGGGACGCTGCTGTGGGCGGACCAGTACCTCGGGATCCTGCGCGAGGCCGCGTTCGATCCCGTGTCCCTCACGGTGGGTCCGGTCACGGAGACGCAGGTCGGCGGCCCCCTGGGAGCGGTCGTCCGGCACGCGGACGGCGGCCACGTGCTCGCCGCTCGCGACGGCTTCGTCCGCCTCACGGCGGACGGCGAGCTGATCCCGATGGCCGACGTCCTCCCGGCCGACGGCATCCGCCGCCGCATGAACGACGGCGAGGTGGATCCGCACGGCCGCCTCTGGGCCGGGTCCATGGCCTTCGACAAGACGCCCGGCGCGGGCGCGCTGTACCTCCTCGACCGGGGCGTCGCGACGACCGTGCTCGAGGGCGTCACCATCTCGAACGGCACGGCGTTCTCGGCCGACGGGTCGCAGATGCTCTACATCGACACCACCACGCAGCAGGTGCGCCGCTTCCGCGTGACCGACGAGGGCGGCCTCGCGGATCCCGAGGTGGTGGTCGAGATCGATCCCGCCGACGGCCACCCGGACGGCATGTGCGTCGACGACGAGGGCTTCCTCTGGGTCGCGCTCTGGGGCGGCGGCGAGGTGCGCCGCTACTCCCCGACCGGCGAGCACGTCGGATCGGTGCGCGTGGACGCACCCCAGGTCTCCAGCTGCGCCTTCGTCGGTCCCGACCGCGACGTGCTCGTGATCACGACCTCCCAGGAGGGCTACTCGGCGGAGGACTCGGCGCGCCACCCGCGCGCGGGGATGCTGTTCGCGGTGCGGCCGGGCGTCACGGGCCCGGGCGCCGCCGCCTACGCGTAGGCGGTCGCCGAGGCCGAGTCGACGAACGCGGCGCCGCGTCCGGCCCGACGGGCGGCCGTGCGCACGAGCGCGGCCGAGGCGAGGGCCACGGCCAGCCCGACGACGCCCGCGGCCGCGACCTCGCCCAGGGACGAGTGCGCGAGCACCAGGCCCGCGACGAGGGCGGCGCACTGGACGACCCAGAGCCCCACGACCCAGCCGCGTCCGGCGCCCGGCCCCTGCGGGACCCGTGCCAGGCGCCGCCGTGCGACGACGAGGGCGGACACGCGCACGGCGGCCGACAGCGCCAGGAGGGCGAGCCCGGCGAGCGCGAGCGGCGCGCTGCCCCGGTCTGTTGCGAGCAGCGCGAACAGGACGAGACCCGCGGCGGCGGTGCCGTCGGCGACGGCCTGGACGGGGGTGAGGATCCGCATGGTCCGACCCTACGAGCGCCGCGCCTCCGGGGGCGTGCGCGTCCGCGCCCCACTCGCCCGCACCGGAGCCCCCGTCACGGGAGGGGTCGTGTCGGATCCCCCGCTAGGAGGCGATGCGGCTGCCGCCGCCGCCCGCCTCCGCGGCGAGCTGCTGGGCGCGCTGGTTACGAGATGGAGAAGGCGGCGGCCGCGGCCCCCAGCGTGTACCCCTGCTCGCGCAGCCGGTGCACGGCCTCGCGCCGGAGCAGCGCCGCGCGCCGCACCGCCTCCCGGGCCTCGACCTCCGCGCGGGCGCCCTCATCCCACAGGCGACGCACCTCGGCGGGCACCTCCACCTCGACCTGCACCTGGAGGGCCCCGGGATCGACGTCCAGCCACGCGGCGGCGAGGTCACGGGCCTCGGAGGCCAGGCTCGCAGCGGAGACCGCCGCGCCGACGGCGGTCACGGTCGTCCCGTCCGGCCCCGGCTGCGTGAGCTCGGGGATGGTGATGGTCCACCACCTGCCGCCCTCGCGGTGGGCGCGAGCGCGCAGGACGCGCCGGGGGGTCTCGTCCATCTCAGTCGTCCCACTCTCTCGGGGTGTCGGGGAGGATCGCCCGGAGCTGCCGGATGATCCCGAGGGAGACCTCGCCGCCGTGCTGGCTGACGGGGAAGGTCAGGGCCGAGTCCGCGGGCCCTCACATCTCGTGGCTGCCCCACTGCCGCTTCAGGATCCAGCCCCTGCTCCGCAGGAACCGCGCGACGTCCCGGTGCTTCCGCGGGGACGTCACGAAGGTAGACCAGGGTGGGCTGGCAGCGATAGGCAAGGGGCCCCTTGTGCTCGCGACGGCACGCAGATGGACGGATCGGCCGACGGCATCCCGGGAGGATCGCGCGCGCGGCACCCCGATCCTCGCGGCCGACGCCGTGCTGCGGATCCGGCGCCGCTCGCCCACCTGAGGAGGGAGCCGCCCGGCACGTCCCCCACGGGGTTCCCCCGGACGGCGGACTCGCCCGGCGCCCCTCCCCTCCTAGCGTGAGCAGCACGGATCACCCACGCCCACCGAGGAGGCCCTCCGTGCTCGAAGTCCACAACGTCACACGATCGTTCGGGGACCGCCGCGTCCTCGACGACGTGTCCTTCACCGTGAAGCCGGGGAGGCTGACCGGGTTCGTCGGCGGCAACGGCGCCGGCAAGACCACCACCATGCGCATCATGCTCGGCGTGCTCACCGCCGACTCCGGCACCGTGTCGCTGGACGGCCGCGACCTCGGCACCACGAGCCGCCGCACCTTCGGCTACATGCCGGAGGAGCGTGGGCTGTACCCGAAGATGAAGCTGCAGGAGCAGATCGTGTACCTCGGCCGCCTGCACGGCATGAGCGCCGCCGACGCGACCGCCAGCACCGATCGCCTGCTCGACCGGCTCAGCCTCGGCGAGCGCCGGAACGACGCGATCGAGTCGCTCTCCCTCGGCAACCAGCAGCGCGCGCAGATCGCCGCGAGCCTCGTGCACGACCCCGAGGTGCTGGTGCTCGACGAGCCGTTCTCCGGACTCGACCCGATCGCCGTCGAGACGGTGCTCGGCGTCCTCACCGAGCGGGCCGCGCAGGGCGTGCCCGTGCTCTTCAGCTCGCACCAGCTCGACATCGTGGAGCGCCTCTGCGACGACGTGGTCGTCATCGCCGAGGGCCGGATCCGCGCGTCGGGCGACCGCGAGGAGCTGCGCGACCAGCACAGCCGCCCCCTCACGGAGCTCGTCATCGACGGCGACGGCGGCTGGGTGCGCGACGTGCCCGGCGTCGAGGTCGTCGAGTTCGACGGCGGCTACGTGCTCTTCGAGGCCGACGACGACGCCCGCCAGCGGGTGCTCGCCGAGGCCGTGTCCCGCGGATCCGTCACGGGCTTCTCCCGCCGGCGTCCGACCCTCAGCGAGATCTTCCAGGAGGTGGTGCAGTGAGCACCGCACGCACGGCCGGCCGGAACGCCGTCCCGTCCTTCGCCCAGTCCACGATGCTCGTGACGGGCCGCGAGGTGCGCATGCGCCTGCGCAGCAAGTCGTTCCTCATCAGCACCGCGATCCTGCTCCTCGGGATCCTCGTCTCCATCGTCGTCAGCGGCTTCCTCGTCGCCAACGCCGGCGGGGACGAGGACCGGACGCGCGTCGCGGTGGTCGGCACCGCCCAGCAGGCCGTGTCCGCCGCGCCGTCGCTCGAGGGCGTGCCCGCCGACAGCGTCGAGGACGCGCGGGGGATGGTGCGCGACGGCGACGTGGAGGCCGCGGTCGTCCCCGACGACCAGGCCGCCGACGACGCGGGCGTGCTCGTGATCGGGGACGAGTCCGCCCCCGACGGCGTGGTCAGCGCCCTCACCGAGACCCCGCGCGTCGAGCTCCTCGACGAGCCGACCACCAACCCCGCCATCGCGTACCTGGTGGCCATCGCGTTCGGGCTCGTGTTCTTCATCTCGGCGCTCACGTTCGGGCAGATCATCGCCCAGAGCGTCGTGGAGGAGAAGCAGACCCGCGTGGTGGAGCTGCTCATGTCGACCATCCCCGTGCGGGCGCTGCTGGCGGGCAAGGTGCTCGGCAACAGCATCCTCGCGTTCACGCAGATCGCGCTCATCGCCCTGATGACCGGCGTCGGCCTCCTCGTGACCGACCAGACGGCGCTCCTCGCGCTCGTCGGCCCGGCCGTGCTGTGGTTCGTCGTGTTCTTCCTGTTCGGGTTCGTGCTGCTCGCGTCGCTGTTCGCGGCCGCCGCATCGCTCGTGTCCCGCCAGGAGGACGTGGGCGCCGTCACGGCCCCCGTCACCTACCTCGTGATGATCCCGTACTTCGCGGTCATCTTCTTCAACGACAACCCCGTGGTGATGACGGTCATGTCGTACGTGCCGTTCTCGGCGCCGGTGGGCATGCCGATGCGCCTGTTCCTCGGCGAGGCGCAGTGGTGGGAGCCGATCCTGTCGCTCGTCGTCCTCATCGCCACGACCCTGGTGGTGGTCGCCCTCGGGTCCCGCATCTACAGCAACTCGCTCCTCCGCACCGGATCGCGCGTGAAGCTGAAGGAGGCGCTGAAGGGATGATCGAGGCGCTGCAGGACTTCACGGCCGGCCTCCCCGAGGTGCTCCGGTGGTTCGGGGTCATGGTGACCGCGATGATCCCGTTCCTCGAGGTCGAGCTCGCGGCGGTGCTGGGCGTGCTCAGCGGCCAGCACGTCGTGGTCGCGGTGCTCGCGGCCGTGGTCGGGAACGCCGCCGTGGTCGCGCTCATCGTGCTCGTCGCCTCGCGGACCCGCACCCGCCTCACCCGCGACAGCGCGAAGGAGGAGACGCCCCGCCGCGCGAAGGTGCGGCGCACCTTCGACCGCTACGGCGTGCCGGGCGTCAGCCTCCTCGGGCCGATCCTGCTGCCGACGCACTTCACGTCGGCCGCCATGGTCTCCTTCGGCGCCCGCCCCCGCGCGGTGCTCCTCTGGGAGACGATCGCGATCGTCGTCTGGGGCGTCGCGTTCGGCGCCCTCGCGGCGCTGGGGCTCGCGGCGGTCTGAGCCGCGCGGCTCCCGCGCACCCCTCTCCCGCGCACCCTCCTCCGACGCTCCGCATCGACCGGCCGCATCCGCTCCCCCGCGGATGCGGCCGGTCCGCGTCCTGCGACCGTTTGGGCCCGGACCCGGATTCCTCCCATACTGGAAACGCTGTCGCGCGTTCCCCGACAGGACCGCGGCGACGACGAGAGGCAGGACGATGGCCGTTCGACCGTCGACGACCCGCCTCCGGCGGGGCACGGCCGACCCCGTCCCCCTCATCGCCGGGTACGCGCTCCTCGTCGTCAGCCTCGCCCTCGCCGTCGGTGCAGCGCTCCTCGCGAGCGTGCCGGTGACGTTCGGCCCGGTCGCCCTGCCGATCGTGCAGGAGGGCGCCTGGTGGATCCCGCTGCTGGGCTACGTCGCGACCCCGCTCCTGCTCGTCGTCGCCTACGGCCTCGACGTCGTCGGTCAGCGACGCCGGCTGCGCGACGACCGCAACTTCGCGCCCCGGCCCGACTACACGACGCAGCTGCGCCTCCTCATCGCGGTCGGCCTCGTGCTCGGCATCTGGCACACCGTCAACCTGAGCGTGACGCTCTCCGCGTGGTGGGGGCTGTCGTGATGCGCCGCCTCGCCGCGGGCGTCCTCGCGGCGGCGCTCGCGCTGGGCAGCCTCGCCGCCGGCGCCGCCGCCTCCGCCACGGAGACGGCCGGGGCGATGGCCCGGGGACCGCCGCCGCCACGGCTGCCGTGCAGGCGACCGCCGGCGGGAGCGCCACCGGGCTCTCCGACACCGGGCGCGGCGCCATCGACGACCTCCGCACGTGCCTCGCCTCCTCGGACGTCCTGAACGTGTACTACCTGGTCGACAACTCGGGCTCGCTCAGCTCCGGCGGCGCGACCGGGCGGGGCTCCGACCCGGACGTCGCCCGCGCCGACATCCTCGGCGGGAGCCTGGCCGAGCTGGGGGCGCTCGGCGACGACCTCACGGTCAACTGGGGCGCCGCGTTCTTCAGCTCCGCCTTCCAGCCGGCCGTCGGCTGGACCGCGTACGACGACGGCAGCCCCGACCGGCTCCGCCAGACCATCCGCGACAAGCGCCCCACGGGCGACACCGACTGGCTCGCAGCGCTGCAGGGCGTGCAGGCGCAGCTGCAGGACCAGCCGAGCGCGGGATCCGCGTGCCAGCTGGTGCTGTGGATGACGGACGGCCGGATCGACCTCGGGAACGCGTCCGCCACCGCCGACGCCGTGAACGCGCTCTGCGGACGGCCCATCTCCTCGGGCGCCGCACCCCAGGGCTACGGCCTCCTCGCCGCGCTCCGCCAGTCGGGCGTCGTCGTGATCGGCACCCTCCTCGCCGACGGGGCCGCGCGGGACCAGGCGGCGGTGATGTACCCGCTCGTGGAGGGATCCGGCCCGTACCAGGGGTCGACCGTGGCGTGCGGCCCGCCCGAGGCGCCCGAGGGGGCCGTGCGCGGTGCCGTCGTCGACGCCTCCGACCCGGACGCCCTCGCCGCCGTGTTCCTCCAGCTCGGCAGCCGGATCGCGGGCGGCTACCCGCAGCCGCTCGCCGCGGACGGCTCCTTCTGGATCGACGCGGGCGTCTCGCGCGTGCAGATCGTCGTGGCCGACGACGGCTGGTCCCTCGAAGCCCCGGCCGGCTCCGGCCTCGGCACCGTCACCGAGGCCGACCTCCCCGCCGGGGTGACCGTGCGGCAGTCGTCGGGCGCCCGCCTGGTCGAGGTGGACGCCGCCGATCCCGCCCTCGCCGGCCAGTGGCGGCTGACCGCCGACGGCGTCGAGGACGTGTACTTCTTCAGCGACCTGCGCATCGTGTTCGACGACGCCAACGAGGTGACCCGGAGCGCCGACGGCTCGCTGGAGGCGACCCTCTCCGCGCGCGTGGAGCGCGCCGACGGCCGCCCCGCGGACCTGCGTGCCTTCGAGACGGCCGCGTTCTCGGGGAGCTACACGGTCGACGGCGTGACCTCGCCCCTCGACGGCGCCGCGGTCGACGCGGCGTCCGGGGCCGTCACGCTGCCGCTGCCCGACGACGTGGGCGCGTCGGAGCTCCTCGTCACCGCGTCGCTGGATCCGCTCGTCACCTCGCCGCACGCGGTCCAGCTCGCCCCGGTCACCACCCAGCAGCGCATCCGCACCGTCCTGCCCGGGCAGTTCCCGAGCGCGGCCGGTTCCCTGCGGCTCACCGACCTCGAGGGCGCCGACGGCCTCGCGACGGGCGAGCTGACGATCACGGGACCGACCGAGGGCGGCGACGGCACCGTGTGCCTCACGGGCGAGCCCGCCATCACGAGCGACAACGCCGACCGCGCCGGCACCTTCGCGTGGACGGTCACCGCCGCCGACGGCACCGCGCTCTCCGCCGACGACTGCGTGACGGTGCCGCAGGGCGGCAGCACCGTGCTGTCCGTCACCGCCGCGAACCCCACCCCCGCCGACGCGGACGTCTCCGCGACCCTCCCGCTGTCCGTGGCCTCGGGCGCGGGCGACGCCGTGCCGCAGGACGTGCCGGTCGGGTTCCGCTCGACCTTCCCCGTGAACGTGGGCGCGGTGGTGGGCCTGACGCTCGCCCTCATCCTGCTGGGCGTGCTGATCCCGCTCGTCGCGCTGTGGGTGCTCAACCTCGTCACGACGCGCATCGCCATGCGGGGCTCGTTCCAGCGCGCGGTCGTGCCGGTGCGCATCTCCGAGTCGGGCGTGACCGTGGAGGAGGCGCCCGACCGCGTCGCCGAGCGGTTCCGGGAACATCCGGGAGGCGGAGGCGCGCAGCCTCGAGGACGCCGAGCTCGGCGGCCTGAAGGCGGTCGTGCCGCTCTGGCCGCTGCGGGCGCCGACGTTCCGCGTGGGCCCGCCGCCCGGCCGCGTCGTCCTCGCGGGACGCACCGGATCCGGGTCCGCGCGTACCGGCGACCGTCGCGCCGACGGCTCCCTCCGCTTCGCGTCCCTCCCCCTCGACGCCTTCTGGGCCATCACGGCCACGGAGTCGGCGATCGACGCGTCCCGTCCCGGGGAGCCCGTCGCCGGCACCGCCGTGCTCTACCACCGCTACGTGACGACCGAGGACGCCGGGCAGTACGCGACCCGCATCGCCGACCTCGAGCGGGACGCCGCCCCGACCGCGCACGAGACCGTCACCGCCCTGCGCGCGCGACGGGCGGAGCGCCGCGCGGCCGCCGCCCGGACCCCGCGCGGCGGGGACGGCGCGGGGACGACGGGCGCCCGGGGACCCGCCCCGCGGAGCGACACGCGGCCGACGCCGCCGCCCGCGCCCGGTGCCGCGCCCGCTCCGGGAGCCACCGGGTCCGGCCCGTCCGCCCCGCCCCCGCCGCCCCGGCGCGGCCCTGCATCCGGACCCTCCGCACCGCCTCCTGGACGCACCCCGCCGCCGCCCGCCGGAGGCGCCCCGCCGCCGCCCGCCCGGAGCTCCGGGAGCCGTCCCCCCGGCACCCCGCCGCCGCCCCCGCCGCGCACCCGCTGACCCGACCGGCCTCCCGCACCCCCGCCGCGCACCCGCGCACCGCACCACCGACGAAAGCGACACCTCATGCTCAAGCCGTTCCTCCTCATCGGCGTCGGCGGCTCCGGCGGCAAGACGCTCCGCGGCATCAAGTACCAGCTGGAGCTGAAGCTGCAGCAGCTCGGCTGGAAGGACGGGATCCCGGCCGCCTGGCAGTTCCTGCACTTCGACACCCCCACGGTGCAGGACGGCACCGAGTTCCCCGCTCCGTTCCTCCCGCGCCAGGACTACCGCGGGCTCGTCAGCACGGCGGCGACGTACGAGATCATCCACGGCACCATCACGAACGCGCACTCCACGAACCGGGAGCTCGCCGCCGACATCGGCCGCCAGCTCCCCGACCCGCGGTTCGTGCGGGTGGACGTGACCAAGGGCGCCGGCCAGTACCGCGCGGTCGGCCGGGCGGTCGCGCTCGCCGCGACGAAGGACATCGCGGCCGCGGCGCGGAACGCCATCAACCGCCTCAACGACGCGACCGCCCTCGCCGAGCTGCAGACCCTCGGGGCGCACCTCGGCGCGCGCGACGACGGCGGCGACACCAGTCCCACGGTCATCGCCATCTCGTCCATCGCGGGCGGATCCGGCGCCGGCCAGTTCCTCGACGTCATCGAGGTCGTGAAGTCCACCGTGAAGCAGTACCAGTGGGCGAACGAGTTCTTCAGCATCCTCTACGCGCCCGACGTGTTCGACCAGCTCGGCGTCACGGCCGGCATGCCCGGCAACGCGCTCGCGGCCATCGCGGAGACGATGAACGGCTACTGGACCGACACCCCCTCGCCCGCCACCATCGAGCTCCTGCGCACCCAGGGCGTCGCCCCCTCCTACGGGTCGGCGATGGACCGGGTCGGCGCCGCCTACCCCTTCATCGTGGGGCGCAGCAACAGCAAGGTGACGTTCGAGGACCAGACCGCCGTCTACAACGCGGTCGCGACGAGCCTCACCGCGTGGATCACCGACGAGCGCGTGCAGGCCGACATGGTGCAGTACTCCTCCGGCAACTGGCAGGCCCGCTCCGCCGCGAACGTGCTGCCCGACACCACGGGCCTCCGCTCCCCCTCCGGCCGGAACTCCCCGCCGTTCTCCTCCATCGGCTTCGGCCGCGTCACGCTCGGCCGCGAGCGGTTCCTCGAGTACGCCGCCGAGCGCCTCGCCCGCTCCGCCGTCGACCGCATGCTCTACGCCCACACCGAGGACGACCCGATGCTCGAGCGCATGACCGAGCGCGAGCACGTGGAGCGCACGGCCGACAGCGAGTACCAGCGGTTCCTGCGCGACCTCCGCCTCAACGAGGAGACGGAGGCGCACAACGACGTCACCGACGCCCTCCGCGACCGCCCCGAGCTCGACGCGCTGCTGGGCGAGCTGTACCGCCGCGCCGACGAGCAGCTGAACGATCCCGCCTCCCTCGACCGCGCGGGCGGCGCCGACCTCACCACCTGGACCGACCGCCTGATGAGCGCGTACGGCACGCTCAGCCCGCGCCTGCTCCAGCGCGACAGCGACGCCCGCCAGCACCGGCTCGACGAGTGGATCCGGACCATGCCGGCCCACATCCTCACCACCGTGAGCGAGCACGTCGCGGGCCAGGGCCTCCCGGTCGCCGTGGCGATGCTGGGCCGCCTCGAGCGCGCGCTGCAGAGCACCATCGGCGGGCTCGAGGCCGAGTCGCGGCAGAACCGCGAGTGGACCGAGGGCCTCCGCAGCTACGTCGCCGACGACCTGCGGACCTCCATCAACCAGCAGTCGATCCGTCCCGACAGCGACGCGTTCCGCCAGGCGCTGTCCCGGCTGCAGCAGGGCCTGGAGTGGGAGTCGGAGGCGCGGCTGCGCCACTCGGCCGCCGGTCTCCTCACCGAGCTCCGCGACACGCTGCTCGTGCCGCTCGCCGCGCACCTGCAGGGCTCCCTCATCGCGCTCCGGCAGCGGGTCAGCGCCCGGAAGACCGCGGACGACCGGGAGAACGACTACGAGTTCTGGCCCACGCGCGTCGACGCGACCGTGCCCCGGAAGACTACCCGGCGCCCAACGAGCGCCTGCTGCTCGACGCCGGCGACTACCCGGAGGAGTTCGAGCGGCTCGTCCTCGCCTCCGTGGACGGCCGGGCGAAGTACCAGGACGCGGTGCTCGAGGTGATCCGCACCATGCTCGTCGGCACGCGCCTCGGCGAGGAGGACCCGGGGCGACGCCCTGCCGTGGTCCCTCATCGAGAACCCCCGCGCCTGGAAGCCGAAGGTGACGGCCGAGGCCGACCTGTCGCGTGCCGCCCAGACCCCGCGCTTCGAGGTCGCCAGCGAGCCCGAGCACTACGCCGCCCGCGCGCGCGAGTGGATGAAGCGCGACGGCACCCCGTTCAACGCCTACATCGGCGAGGACCTCCGCAGCTTCTTCGACGAGGACGCCCTCGCCCCCGACGTGTTCGCGTCCCGCCGCGAGCGCTTCCGGGAGCAGCTGCAGTCGGCGCTCGGCGCCGCCGAGCCGCCGGCGTGAAGCTGAACCCCGCCCTCCTCCGCACGGTCCACGACAAGGCCGTCAACGAGAGCACGAGCCTCGTCTTCAGCTCCATCCCCTTCCGCGAGGGCACGAAGATGCACGCCGTCACGAAGGGCGTCCTCGCGCAGATGGGCGTCTGGGACGACGCGACGAGCGACTCCTGGTTCAAGGACCAGCGCGTCGACTCGATCGAGGTGTTCGCGATGTCCGGGTTCCCCTACGAGCCCGTGGTCATGGACTCCGTCATGGAGCCCATCACGCGCGGCTGGCTCGAGCAGTCCAACCTCACGTCGAGCCGCGACGCGTTCTGGCAGTTCAAGCGGTTCGCGCCTGCTCGGCGAGTCCATCCCGGCCGACCCGTCGGTCATCTCCGCGATGATCCGCGGCTGGTACGTCGCCAAGACCCTCGGCCGGCTTTCGGTGCACGACGACCGCGGCGAGAAGGGCCCCAAGCTCGGGGTGTGGGATCCGCGCAGCCGCACGGTCGCGCACTTCCCGTACCCGCTGCTCAGCGGCGAGGAGGAGGTGCCGCCGCTCGACTACCCGGGCGTGGTGCTGGAGTCGCTGTCGCTCGCGATGGCGCTCAGCAACAACGCCGGCACGCTCGAGCCCCTGCTCCCGTACCAGGTGCTCGCGGCCCTCGGCGGGTCGGGCGGCACGTCGCGCGCCCTCGGGGACTGGGATCCGCCACGGCGCGCTCGACGCGGGCGCCGACCAGCCGGCCGCCGCCCGGGCCGGCGACGCCGCCGGGACCCTCGAGTCGCGCCGGGACGCCGTGCAGCGCTACCTGAGCGCCGAGCTCGACGGCTTCGAGCGCAAGGTCGTCCACCAGGCCGACCTCGTCTCCGTGTACTCGTACCCCGTCACGTGGGAGATGCGGGACGGGTTCGTCGAGGAGCTGCGCTCGGCTCGATCTCCTCCACGTCCTCCACCGTCCCCGAGGACAGCGGGGTCTGACGTGTCGGACCCCTTCTGGCGCGACGCCAAGGCCAGCGTCGTCCTGCTCCCGAGCGGCACGCAGGGCGAGGACATCCTCGCCCTCGCGGAGCGCTGGACGGGGATGGGCCTGCTGTCCCCCGCGCTGTACGTGATGCCCGAGAACGTGGGCGACTCCACGCAGGGGCCGCCCCGGATCGACGCCATCGTGCTCGGCACCGGGGAGGACCTCGCGCCCCTCGCCGTGAGCGTCGACCTCTTCGAGGCCCTCGCGGAGGAGCAGCTCGCCGTCCTCCGGCTCGTGAAGCTGCGCGCGGCCACGCTGTCGCGCGAGGTGGACGAGGCGCAGGACGCGATCGCGGACCTCGTCCGCTCGTACGTGCGCCTGTCCATGCCGCTGCCGAGCCCGGCCGCGAACATCCGGGAGCAGACCACCACGCTCAGCAACGTCACCCTCGTGTGCGCGCCCAGCGGGTTCCAGCTGCGCCAGCGCGTCGACTGGGCGAGCAGCGAGACGGGGATCGTGGTCGTCGCCTCGCCCGAGGACCGGTCGAGCCCCTGGTCGGGCGACGCCTTCGTGCGCGACGACGAGCGCTTCGTCGGCTTCACGCTCATGCACCTCGCGAGCGTCGCCGGCCTGCTGGGCCGGGCTCCCGACGGAAGCTTCGAGCTGATGGAGCGGCAGACCTCCGGCAGCGACGGCGTCTACGTGTCCCGCGTGTTCCTCAACGCGGTCCTCACCGAGTCGCTCGGCCAGCGGATCGCGGCGGGCGTCCTCCAGGGCGCCGCGGATCCGCGCTCCCTGCTCATCGACCCGTCCGTCAGCCCGCCGCCGCGCGGGACCGCGTACATCGACCCGTCGCAGATCACCGCGTACGTCGACCGCATGGTCGACGGGGCCATGGCGCTGGACGACGGGCTGCTCGCCTTCGACGCCCCCGCCGAGGCCCAGGATCCGCCCCGGCGCCGCTTCGGGTTCTGGATGACGCTGTGGCGCTTCCTCGTCTTCTCCGGCGCCAAGCTCGGCCAGATGCCGTGGTGGACCTGGCGGTGGATCAGCTCCCCGCGCCCATCGGACGCTCACGCGGACGCTGCACACGGAGGACGGATCCGCGGTGTCGGGCCCGTCGTACGCGGAGGTCCTCGACATCCGCGACCGGCAGGTCATCGAGCAGTCCCGGCACCTCCTCGAGGCCGAGCGGACGGCGCGCGCCGAGGCGTCTGTCCCCCGCGGGCCTCGCGAGCGTGCAGGACCACCCCGCGGCTCTGGGCGGGCCTCCGCGAGCTGGTGTTCGGATCCCTCGACGGCAGCGCGGACCTGAGCTCCGCGGGCTTCGCCCCGGTGGAGGGCCAGGTGCCCGTGTTCGGACGCGTGTCGGACGTGCTCGCCCTCCCCGGCGAGCCGTGGCTGTCCGATCGACCGCGACGTGCCGCCGGACTTCCCCGCATCGATCGACTGGTACGCCGTGGCGCTGGAGGACCCGCGCGCCCGCCTCGGCGCGTGGGTCGCCGCCGCCGACTCCCTGCCGCCCGAGCTGGTGCCGGAGACGGATCCGGCATCCGATCCCGCCGGGGACGGCCCGCCCGCCGGCGACGACGCGACCGCCGCGGACGGCGCGACCGCCGACGACAGCGCGACCGCCGCGGCCCGGGGCGTCGACGGGGACCCGGCCGCCGTGGCCGCTCCGCCCGTCGCGACGCCCGAGGCGCGGATCCCCCGCCCGGCTGGCGGCGATCGCGGCCGCCGAGGAGGCGCGCCGCCGCGCGGCCCGCGAGTCCCGCACGGCCGCCCTCGACTCGTACGACGAAGTGGGCCGCCGCGCAGAGCCACTCGTTCGTGTGGCGCCTCCTCGGGCGCCTCGCCGACGAGCGCCGCAGCGCCGACCTGCTCGTCGCCCGGCTCGTCCGCGAGATCGGCGCCGTCGCGCCCTTCGAGCCGGGGACGCTCCTCCGCCTCCGACGCACGTTCCACCGCACGGTGCTCATCACGGTGATCGTCGCCGCGGTGCTCGGCGCCCTGGGCCTCGGCATCCTCCGCGGGCTCGCGGACGCGGCCGTGCGGGATCCGGACGCACAGTACGGCGCCTGGCAGCGCATCGTGCTGTGGGCGCTCGCCGCGGTGCTCGCCGTCGTCGTCGCGGTCGTGCTCGGGGCGCTCGTGCGCTACCACGCGGGCTGGTCGGCGTTCGAGCGGCGCATCGACGTCGAGCGCGCGAAGCTGCGGCAGCTCGGCGCCCGCGCCCGGCGCGCCCGCGAGGAGGGGGCTCGGCTGCGCTCCCTGCACAAGCAGGCGGTCGAGTGGGTGACGCTCCTGTCCACTGCCATCCACCGGCCCTGGCACGTGCCCGCCGCCTGGAGCGAGCGCGACCACTTCGACGTGGTCCGGGGCGCCATGCCGTTCGCCACCCGGATCGCCACCATCGACGACAGCGAGAGCGCCTCCACGCTCCGCATGCGCAGCTCCATGGCCGGGCACCTGCTGCGGAAGGGCTGGCGGCATGACGCGTTCGAGGCGCTCGTGCAGGAGATGGCGGCCGACAACGGGGCGCGCCAGGGCTTCAGCCTCCGCGCGCTCGACGAGGACCTGCCGCACGCGTCGAACCACACCCGGCAGATGCTGCTGCGCGCGCTCGACGACGAGGCCCTCCTCACCCGCGTCGCGACCCCGCGGCTGGTGGACCTCGTGCGGGCGTCGCAGCGCGAGGAGCAGGAGACCGGGCGGCCGAAGGTGCGGCCCGTCGGGTCCAACCCGCTCGACGTCCTCCGCCGGTCCGGCGACCACGGCCGCGCCATCGCCGAGGACGTGCCGTGGGACGACTTCCTGCTCACGTCGCTGTCGCGCGCATCCGACCCGATGACGCCGCTCAGCGTGTCGTCGCTGACGGACCTGCGGCTCCCGGAGCGCCACCACGAGCGGGTGACGTCGTTCCTGGTGATCCCGGAGCGGCTGCGCGACCGCGTCTCCGGATCCCGCGACGCCGACCTGCACGTCGTCCCCGTCACGGCCGCCACCGGCGCGGCCGTGGACCTGGCCTGGCGCGTCGACGTCGTCGGGCCGGTACCGAAGGCCGCCATTCGCCTGTGGGAGGCGGACGGCCGACGCCGGTCTGCGCCGACCGCGCCGCTGTCGACGGACGCCCCGGACACGGGCGTCTGAGCGCGTGAGCGCGCCGCCTCCCCCGCCTCCGCGACCCCGGGGGGTCCCCGTCCGCCGCCCGGCCCGCCGTCGCGCGCGGGCGGCCCGTCAGGGGTGCGCCGAGACCGGCGCCGCGTGCGCCGGGCACGCCGGGTGCGCCGGGCACGCCGGGTGCGCCGGGCACGCCGGGTGCGAGGTCCCGCGCCCGGCGCCGGATCGCGATCGCGGCGGCCGCGGTGGTCGTCGCGGCGTCCGTCGTCGCGGTGGTCGTGTCCGCGGTCGTCGGCGGCGCGGCCGGCCCCGACGACGCGTCCTCGCCCGCGCTCCCCGTCGCGGAGCCGTCGACGCGCACGACCATCCCGTCCGGACCCGCGACGGCACCCGCGCGCACGACGGCGCCGCCCCCGCCGTCGGCCGCGCCCGATCCGCCCGGCTCGGCGGCGCGCGGGGTCCTGTCGGCCCTCCGCGAGGACGACGACCGGGCCGCCGTCCGCTACGACCGCGACCTCTTCGGCGAGCCCTGGTACGACGTCGACCGGGACGGCTGCGACACGCGCAACGACATCCTCGGGCGCGACCTCGCCGATCCGGTGCTCCGGCCGGGCACGGGCGGCTGCAAGGTCACGGGCGGGCAGCTGGTGGACCCGTACGACGGCACCCTCGTCGGGTTCGTCTCGGGCCGGAGTCCTCGCGCCTCGTGCAGATCGACCACGTCGTCGCGCTGGCCTGGGCCTGGCGGCACGGCGCGGAGTCGTGGTCGGACGACCAGCGCCTGCGGTTCGCCAACGACCCGCTCAACCTCCTGGCCGCCACCGAGGCGACGAACCAGGCGAAGAGCGACTCCGGCCCCGCGGAGTGGCTGCCCGCCGACCCCGCCCGGGCGTGCGCGCACGTGGAGCGGTTCGTCGCCGTGCTCGCGGCGTACGACCTCGGCATCGACGCCGCCGAGCGCGACGCGGCGGACCGGGCCCTCCGCGCCTGCCCGGCCTAGCGCCGGCTCGTCAGCCCGGCCTGTACTGCGCGCGCCTGCCCGGCCTAGCGCCGGCGCCTCACCCCGGCCTGGACCCGGCGCCTCAGCCCGCCCGGGTCCGCGCCAGCAGCTCCCCCATCAGGTCGAGCTGGGCCGGGTCCTCGAGGGCCGAGCCGACCGCGGCGACGCGGACGCCCGCGTCGAGGTACTCGGGGAGGTTCCGCGCGTCGAGCCCGCCGGTGGCGACGAAGCGGACCCCGGGGAAGGGGCCGCGCATGTGGCGGAACCAGGCGGATCCGAGCCAGGTGGCGGGGAACGCCTTCATCCACGTGAGCCCCAGCGAGACGCCGAGCTGCACCTCGGAGGGCGTCGCGACGCCCGGCAGGAACGGCAGGCCCTCGTCGGCGGCGGCGGCCACGACGCGCGGATCCAGACCGGGCGACACGAGGTAGCCCGCACCGGCGGCCCGGGCGCGCGCGACCTGGTCGACGCGCAGGATCGTGCCCGCCCCGACGGTCTTGCCGCGGGCGGCGCCGAGGCGGGCGACCTCGCGGAGCGCGACCTCGTCCTCCGGCGTCTGCAGCGGCACCTCGACGGAGTCGATGCCGAGGTCCCAGGCGGTCGTGGCGAGGGCGATCGAGCGCTCCACGCCCATCCCGCGGAGGATGGCCATGAGCGGCGCCCCCGCGAACACGGCGTCGAACGGCGACGCGGCCTCCGGGTCGGGAACGGTGCGGGTGGGTGATCCGGTCATGGTGCCGGTGTCCTCTCGTCGACGGAGTCGCCCGCGTGGGCGAGGGTGAGCGCGGCGCGGTCGTGCCCGCGCCGCAGGCGGACGGCGAGGTCGGCGCCCTGCATGCGGGCCACCAGGTAGCCGCCCGCGAAGGCGTCGCCGGCGCCCACGGCGTCCCGCACGACCACCTCGTGCGACGCCTCGAAGGCCGTGCGGGTGCCCGCGAACGCGGTGCAGCCGATCTCGGCGTCCTTGACGACGAGCTCGGCGACGTCGGGGAACGCGGCCCGCGCGTCCTCCGCGGTGCGCGTGCCCCACCGCACCCTCGGCCTCGTCGCGGCCGACGAGCACCACATCCGCGAGGCGCGCGACGTCGGCGAGCACGGGGACGGCCTCGCCCGCGCTCCAGAGCGCCGGCCGGTGGTTGACGTCGAGGCTCACGGGGATCCCCCTGATCGCGCGCCCGGGCGACGGACCGGCGCAGGAAGCGGGCGGCCTCCGGGGAGAGCGCGGCGGTGATCCCGGTCAGGTGCAGGTGCGCCACCCCGTCGAAGGGCGCCGCGTCGGCGTCGGCCTCGTCGAGGCGGACGCCGCGGAGCCCCGGCGGTGGTAGACGACGCCGCGCCCCGGGTCCTTCACGTAGAGCCCGGTCGGGTGCCGCGGGTCGACGACCACGCTCGACACGTCGATCCCCCGCGCGGCGAGCTGGCGGAGGACCCGCGCGCCGAGCGCGTCGTCCCCCAGCCGGCTGTGCCAGCGCGCCGGCACCCCGAGGGCCGCCGCGTGCGCGAGCACGTTCGACTCGGCGCCGCCCGCGTCCACGTGGAACGCGGCGGCGTCCGTCGCGCTCCCCGCAGCCGGGTACAGCACGGCCATCGTCTCGCCCATGGCGAGGAGCGCCCCCGCCGCGGTCATGCCAGGTCGGCGACCGGGGCCGGGTCCATGTCGTCGAAGGCCTGGTTCTCGCCGGCCATCGCCCACACGAACGAGTACGCGGCGGTGCCGACGCCGGAGTGCAGCGACCAGCTCGGCGAGATGACCGCCTGACGGTCGCCGACGACCAGGTGCCGCGTCTCCTGGCGCTCGCCGAGGAGGTGGATCACGCGCGCGTCCTCCGGCAGGTCGAAGTAGAGGTAGCACTCGGTGCGTCGGTCGTGCGTGTGCGCCGGCATGGTGTTCCACATCGAGCCCTCGTGCAGGGTGGTGACGCCCATGACGATCTGGCAGCTGCGCACCCCGTCCTCGTGGATGTACTGGTTGAGGGTCCGCCGGTTGCTGGTGGCCTGCTCGCCCAGCTCGCGGACGGTGCCCTCGCCGGGCGAGACGAGCACCGTGGGGTACGCGGTGTGCGCGGGCGCGGAGAAGAGGTAGAACCGGGCGCCCTCGGCGTCCGCGTCGCCGTCCGCGGCCGCGTCCGCGAACGCGATGTCCTCGACGCCCCGGCCGAGGTAGAGGCAGGCGCCCGCGACGAGCGTGTGCGTCTCGCCGTCCGCGGTCACCGTGCCGGTGCCGCCCACGTTGACGATGCCGAGCTCGCGGTGCTCGAGGAAGGTCGCGCTCCGGATCTCCGGGTAGCCCGTCAGCTCGAGGCGGCCGCCCGCGGGCACGGCGCCGCCGAGGACGATGCGGTCGTGGTGCGTGTACACGAGGCGGATCTCGCCCTCGACGAAGACGTCGGGGACGAGGAAGGCCTCCCGGAGGTCGGCCGTGGTCATGCCGGGGACCTGCGTGGGGTCCTTGGCGTAGCGCTGTTCCATGTCGGTGCTCCTGTCGGGCGTTCGGGGTCGGGGTCGGTGGTCGGGCAGGGTCGGGCTCGGGGTCGGGCTCAGCGGACGAGCCAGCCGCCGTCGACGGGGAGGACGGTCCCCGTGACGTAGGCCGACGCGTCGGAGGCGAGGAAGACGAAGGCGCCCTGGAGGTCCGCGGGCTCGCCCCAGCGGCCGGCGGGGATGCGGGCGACGATGGACGCCTCCCGCTCGACGTCGGCGCGCAGCGCGGCCGTGTTGTCCGTCGCGAGGTAGCCGGGCGCGATCGCGTTGACCGTCACGCCGGACGACGCCCACTCGTTGGCGAACGCCTTGGTGAGCCCGGCGACGGCGTGCTTGGAGGCCGTGTAGCCGGGCACGGTGATGCCGCCCTGGAACGACAGCATCGAGGCGACGGTGATGATGCGGCCGGATCCCTGGGCGAGCATGATCCGCCCGGCCGCCTGCGTGAGGTGGAAGACGCTGTCGAGGTTCACCCGAAGCACCTCGTCCCAGTCGGCCGCGGTGTGCTCGGCCGCGGGGGCGCGGCGGATGGTCCCGGCGTTGTTCACCAGCACGTCGATCCGCCCGAGCTCCGTGACGACCTCGTCGACGGCCGAGCGGAGCTCCTCCGGCGTGGCCGTGGCCAGGTCACGGCGGATGGGGTGGGCCCGACGGCCGAGCGCCCGCACGAGCTCGGCGGTCTCGGTGGCGTCGCCGCGGTCGATGAGGGCGATGTCCGCGCCCGCCTCGGCGAGGGCGAGCGCGGCACCGCGGCCGATGCCGCGGCTGGTGCCGGTGACGGCGGCCACGCGGCCGTCGAGTCGGAAGCGGTCGAGGATCATCGGGGGTCCTTCCGGAAGGCGGTGGTCAGGGATCCGATGCCCTCGACGCGCACGGTGACGGCGTCCCCATCGGCGAGGGGGCGGTGGGCGGCGAGCGCGTCGGGCAGCTTCTGGGGGCTGCCGGTGGAGATCACGTCGCCGGGCTCGAGGGTCATGCCCTGGCTGAGGTGGTGCACGAGCGCGGACATGGGGAAGACGAGGTCGGCCGTGCCCTGCGAGACGGTCACGCGGCCGTCGCGCACGACCTCGAGGCGGAGGTCGTGCGGGTCGGGCACGTCGTCCGGCGTGACGAGCCACGGTCCGAGCGGCGCGAAGCCGTCGGCGCACTTGCCGAGGGTCCACTGGCTCGACCGGCCCTGCCAGGTGCGCTCGGACACGTCGTCCATGAGCGTGTACCCGCCGATGTGGGCGGCGGCGTCCGCGAGCGGGATGTCGCGGCCGCCGCGGCCGATGACGAGGGCGATCTCCCCCTCGTAGTCCGCGTCGTCCGCACCCGCGGGGATCGTGACCGGGTCGCCGGGAGCGGCCAGCGTGTTCGGGGTCTTGACGAAGACGTCCGGGACCTCGGGGACGGGCCGCTCCGGATCTCCCCGGCGGCACGTGGCCGCGGATCGTACCCGATGCAGAGGATCTTGCCGGGCGTCACCGGGGCAGCAGGCGGAGGTCCGCGACCCGGGGCAGCGCCGCGGCGTCCTGGCCGGAGCCGTCCTCGGCCGCGGCGAGGCGGCGTCGGGCGTCCGCGAGGAGCGCGTCGTCGGCGAGGACCCGGGCGACGGGGACGGCGCCGAGGTCGAGCGCGCGGTCGCCGTCGGGCCGGGGGACGACGACCGCGGTGCGGTCGCCGTCGGGCGAGGAGTGCCGGAGGAGCCTCACCAGTAGGGCCGCCATCCCGGACGGGAGGCGCGGGCGAGCGCCTCGAGGAAGAAGTAGTCGCCCCAGAGGGTGCCCTCGTCGACGCCGACCCCCTTCGGCAGGTCGTAGACGCCGTGGAGGAGCACGGTGTCGGCCGCGTCCGGCGTCGCCGGGGTGCACCGCGCGATGAGCGCGTCCAGCAGCGCGAGCGCGCTGTCCCGCCAGTGCGCGGCCCGCTCCTCGTCGGTCTCGACGGCCGCGAGCTCGAGCAGCCCGCAGACCGCGATCGCGCCCGCGGAGCTGTCGCGGGGTGCGTCGGCGCCGTCCGTGTAGACGAGGTCCCAGTACGGCACGAGGTCGTCGGGCAGGTGCGACAGGAAGTACCCGGCGCAGGCGCGCGCCGCCTCCAGCTGGGCGGGATCGGCGGACACGCGGTAGCTCAGGGAGAAGCCGTAGACGCCCCACGCCTGGCCCCGCGCCCAGCACGAGTCGTCGAAGGCGCCCTGCTCGGTGGCGCCCCGGAGCGGCGTGCCGATCTCGGCGTCCCAGTAGAAGGTGTGGAACGTCGACGCGTCCGGACGCACGATGTGCCGGCGCAGCTGCTCCACGTGGCGGGCGACGGCGGCGGACTTCCGCTCGTCGCCGGTCTGCTCGGCCGCCCAGGTCAGCAGGGGCATGTTCATCAGCGAGTCGATGATGGTGCGGCCGCGCTGCCGGGGATCCCGCAGGTCGCCCCACGCCTGGAGGATGCCGGCCGTGTCGAGGAACCGCGTCATCAGGACGTCCGCGGCCCGCAGCGCGGTGGTGCGCGCCCGCTCGTCGCCGAGGAGGCGGGCGGGGGCGACCGCCGAGAGCGTGTAGAGGAACCCGAGGTCGTGCGTGTCGAGGTCGTCGCCCGCCTCCAGGCGCCGGGCGAAGTCGTCGAGGTGGCCGAGGGCGGCCGCGCGGAAGGCGTCGTCGCCCGTGAGCTCCCACGCGATCCACTGCATGCCCGGCCAGAAGCTCGTGGTCCAGCCCCGGTTCGCCCCCTCGGCGAAGCCGGGCACCGCGGGACGGAGCGGGTAGCGGCCGTCGACCGTGGTGTCGTCCGGGTAGGCGGCGCCGAAGGCGCGGATGCCGCGGCGGACGACCTCGACGGCGTCGCCGAGGGCGCGGTCGACGCTCGTCGTCGTGCCGGAGGGCGGGCGGGTGGATGTCATGACGGGGAGCCCTTCGTCGGGGTTCATGCGGCGACCGGCTGGTCGGCGGGGAGTGCGGGCAGGAGGGTGTAGCGGGCGTTCGACCAGACGAGGTACAGCGCCGGGGCGGCGGAGACCCCCAGGGCGAGCGCCGGGGACAGCGTGAAGAGGCCGGCCTGGACGACGAGCACGACGAGGGACGCCAGGGTCAGGTGCCACCGCCGCACCGCGAGGTACGCGGCCGTCCGGCACGCCGCCGCCAGGCGGGTCCCGGGCGCGTCGACGAGCGCGACGAGCACCACCGGCAGCGTGCCGGCGACCAGGAGCACGACGACGGCCAGCAGCGGGATCACGACGACCCCGATCTGCGTCGGCGCGAGGAAGCGCAGGTCGGCGAGCGCCACGGCCACGACGGCGGTCGCGACCGCCGCGGCGGCCGTGGTGCGGCCCCAGCCGGAGCGCCAGGCACGCCAGAAGGTGCGGAGGATCGCGGATCCGCCGCGGCGCTGCTCGGCGAAGACCGCGAAGGCCCCGCGCACCGCCGGCGCGCACAGCGGGAGCGCGACGGCGATCAGCGGCCACGAGCCGACGGGGTCGGTCGTGATGAGGATCGCCACGAGCGGGAGGCAGCCGACGACCAGCAGCACGTTCGTCGTGAGGATGAGGTGGACGACGCCGAACAGCGAGGCGTAGAGGCCGTGCGGGATCCGGCGCATCTCAGCCCTTCAATCCGCTGGTGGCGATGCCCTCGACGAAGTACTTCTGCCCGAGCAGGAACACGACGGCGATGGGCACGACGGAGATGACGAGCCCCGCGAACAGGAGCGCGTAGTTCGCGTCGTAGAGGCTGGTGACGAAGCTCTGGAGGCCCAGCTGGATGGTCCAGAGGCTGGGGTCGCGGAGGTAGATCAGCGGCCCGAGGTAGTCGTTCCACGTGCCGACGAACGTGAGCAGCGTGAGGCTCGCGATGGCGGGGATCGACAGCGGCACCATGATGCGCGCCCAGATCCCGTACTCGCTCAGCCCGTCGAGACGGGCCGCCTCCGACAGCTCCTCGGGGATGGTCTCGTAGAACTGCTTCATCAGGAACACGCCGAAGGCACCGAACGCCTGGATGAGGATGATCGCCCAGAGGGTGTTCGACACCTTCGCGTTCGACAGCAGGATGAACTGCGGGATCATGTACGACTGCCACGGCACCGCGATGGTCCCGATGTAGACGAGGAACAGCACGTCCCGGCCGGGGAACCGGATGCGGGAGAAGCCGTAGGCGGCGAAGGAGCCGGTCAGCACCTGGAGGAACGTGACGACGACCGCCAGCAGCATGGTGTTGCGGATCCACGTCATCATCCCCGACTGCGCCCAGATGTCGACGTAGTTCGACCAGACCCAGGTCTCCGGGAACCACTTCACGGGCACGGAGAAGACCTCGTTCGGCGTCTTCAGCGAGCTCATGATCATCCAGAAGAAGGGCAGCAGCAGGGCGGCCGCGGCGATGCCCATGACGACGTAGCCGAGGGCGCGCCCGACGGCGCGGGGGCGGGAGCGCCCGGCGGGCGTCCGTCGCGGGGGCAGGGGCTCGTCGACGCGCACGAGCGCGGGCGCCGGCGCGCCCTCGGGGGCCAGGATTCCGGTCATCGGGATTCGCTCCTCTTGTTCAGGAAGAACTGCGCGAGCGTCACGGAGATGCAGAGCAGGAACAGCACGACCGAGACGGCCGAGGCGTACCCGAACTGGTTCTCCTGGAAGCCCTTCTGGTAGATGAACTGGGACAGCACGAGGGTCGCCTGCCCAGGGCCCGCCCTGGGTCATCACGAGGATCAGGTCGAAGATCTTGAACGAGTTGATCGTGAGCATCACGGTGACGAAGAAGGTCGTCGGCCGCAGGCACGGGATGGTGACGTTGACGAAGCGCTGCCAGACGCTCGCGCCGTCGACGCGGGCGGCCTCGTGGAGCTCCCGCGGCACCGTCTGCAGGCCTGCGAGGAACAGGATCATGTAGTACCCCATGTCCCGCCAGGTGCTGATGATGACGACGGACGGCATCGCCCACTCGGACGAGGTGAGCCAGCCGGGCGGGTCGGAGATGCCGATCGCGCCGAGCATCTGGTTGATGGGGCCGTACTCGGGGCTGAAGAGCAGGTTCCAGACCACCGCGATGGCCACGATCGAGGTGATGTACGGGAAGAAGGCGGCCGTGCGGAAGAAGGCGACGCCGCGCAGCTTGTTGTTGAGCAGGAGCGCGAGCCCGAGCGACACCACCAGCGTGAGCGGGATGTGGAGCGCCGCGTAGTAGAGCGTGTTCAGCAGCGCGATGCGGAAGCTGCCGTCGCCGAGGAGCCGCTCGAAGTTGGCGAGGCCGATCCACTTCGCCTGGCCGAACACGTTCCAGTTCGTCAACGACATGTAGAAGAGGGTGATCACCGGCACGAGCGTGAGCGCCGCGAAGCCGAGGAAGTTGGGCAGGATAAAGGTCCAGCCGATGAGCGTGTTCCTCATCCTGTACGCGGAGCGGCGCCGTCTCGGCGGTCGTGTCGTCGTGCCGGCGTCGGCGGCGGCGAGGGTCGTCATGGGACCTCCAGGGTCATGGGCGGTGGCCGGCCCGAGGGCCGGCCACCGCGCGGGATCAGTTGGTGCCGACCTCGTTCTCCACGCGGCCCTCGGCCGTGGAGATCGCGTCGTCGATGCTCGTGGAGCCGGACATGACGGCCGTGTGCAGGTCGAGCAGGATGTTCTGCACGGCGGCGGTCTCGGCGGAGGTGGGGTTCTCCGCCTTCGTGTCGTGCTCCGACCAGGCGGTCTTCGACAGCTCGTCGGCGGGCGCGCCCTCGACGCCGAAGTACGCGTCCGTCACGGCGCTGCTCGTGAGGGCGGGCGTCACGCCGATGCCGGCCATGACCTGCGCGCCCTCCTCGCTGGCGGCGAAGGCGAGGAAGCCCTTCGCGGCCTCCTGCTTGGAGGAGTCGATGGCGGCGTTGACGCCGAAGCCGGTCGGGTCGCCGAACGTCACCGGGGTGTCGCCGGATCCGGTCGTGGAGGAGTCGTCCTGCGGGATGGGCGCGATGCCCCACTCGAAGTCGTCCGAGTCGCCCGAGGCCTGCTGCGCGATGAGCGAGGCGACGAACCAGGTGCCCATGGGCATCATCGCGGCGTTCTGCTTGCCGAACTCCGCCTGGTAGGTCAGCTTGTTCGCGACGACCGTGTTGTAGTCGACCTGCGCGCCCTCGTCCTGGAGCTCCAGGGCCCGCTCGTAGTAG
Source organism: Clavibacter sp. AC415 (assembly GCF_979252985.1). NCBI lineage: Bacteria > Bacillati > Actinomycetota > Actinomycetes > Micrococcales > Microbacteriaceae > Clavibacter > Clavibacter sp. AC415. The sequence continues at coordinate 132,570 of NZ_CEEDAR010000015.1, forward strand.
GGCTCGAGGTAGGAGTAGTCGCCCGACAGCACGTCCGCCTTCGGGGCCTGCGCGTTCGCGAAGCCCTGCACGGTGGACTGCCAGCTGTGCTCGTAGGTGCCCGCGGCGGAGCTGCCGGCCGCGGTCAGGCCGTCCTTGAGGGCCTTCGCCTGCTCGGCGTAGTCGTCCCAGGTCCACGAGCCGTCGGGGTAGCCGACGCCCGCCTGGTCGAAGAGCGCCTTGTTGTAGAAGAGGACCCACGCGTCCTGGCGGTACGGGACCGCCCACTGCGTGCCGTCGACCTCGTAGGCGTCCTTCCCGCCGATGCCGTCCGGCAGCTCGACGTCGGAGACGTCGAGGAGCTGGCCGCCCGCCTGGTAGGTCACCACGTTCTTCACGTTCTTCTGCGTGATGAGGTCGGGCCCGCTGCCGGCCGCGAGGTCGGCGGTCATCAGGGTGTCGTAGTTGGTCGCGTCGTACTCCTTGACCTCGACCGTGACGTCGGGGTCCTTCTCGTGGTAGGCGTCGGCGAGGGCCTGGAACTCGGGCGTGGTGCTGAGGCTCCAGCCGGAGAGGGTGAGGGTGACGGGCCCGTCGGCGGGCGTCGCCTCCTCGCTGCCGGATCCCGAGCAGGCCGAGAGGGACAGTGCGGCGACGAGGACGATCCCCGCTGCGGTGGATCTCTTCTTCATGCGTGGTGCTCCTTTGCATCTGCGCCCCGGTGCTCACCGGGGTTCCGCGGGTACCGGGCCGGCCGTGCGGCGCGTCCGGAGTCTGTGAGGCGGTGGTCGGTGACGAGGCCGTCGGGCCAGGTCACGGTCACGCGCAGGTCGTCGCCCTCGCGGGCGGTCACGACGGCGCAGGAGCCCGCGGGCTCGCCTGCGGCCCGGGCGCCGCCGGCCGCGCCGCCCCGCACCTCGCCGGTGAGCGTCGCGTACGCGACGACGGGCTCGCCGACGACGACGGGGAGGGTCAGCACGGGGACGCCGACCCGGGGGCCGAGGGGCGAGGACCCGTCCCGGGCGATCACCTCGGCGTGCGCCGCGCCGTCCGAGAGGAGCTCGAGGCCGCTCGTCCGCCCGGCCGCGGAGGCCGACGCGGCGCCGGCCCCCACGCGGGTGCGCACGTCGTCACCCGCGACCGGCCATCCGCCGATGCGGAGGCGCACGGCGTCCGGGAGGACGCCGTCGGCCAGGGACTCGACGACCGCGACGCGGACCTCCCCCGCCCCGCGGACGAGCGAGTGGACGACCAGCCGGCCGGCCGCGCGGGCCGCGCCCGCGAGCCCCTCGCCGTGGCGGTGGGCGGTGGGCGCCGCCTCGATCCAGTGCGCGTCCCAGCGGGATCCGGCCACGCCCACCCGGCCGTCGGCCTCGATCCCGGCGCCCGCGGGGTCCATGCCCGTGCGCGAGGTGGCCGCGCCGTCGGCGTCGACGAGGGCGACGCCCTGCTCGAGCGGCTCCGCCCAGCCGCGCGCGTCGAGGAGCGGGGAGGTGGCGGTGGAGTAGCCGATGCGCGCGTAGAGCGGCGAGTCGACGGCGACCGCGCCGGCCTCGGCCTTGTCGGTGCCGTGGTTCACGACGCGGACGATGCCGTCGTCGTGCGTGCCCGACACGATCCACCCGGGGGCCGCGATCGCCCGGAGCTGGTCGCCGCGCTCGACGGGCAGCGGCTCCGACGGCGCCGCCCACACCGGATGGTCGGCCGGGAGGGCGATGCCGAGGAGGCCCTTGACCGCCCAGTACGGCGACCCGGGTCCCGAGTACGACTGCGCGAGCGCGCCCCACGGGTGGTGCCAGCCGGTCGAGAGCAGGCCGTCGTCGCCGGGGGCGCCGCGGTCGGCGAAGTGGGCGACCACGGCGTTCGCGGCGTGCCGCAGGAGGCCGGGTGCGTGCGACGGGACCTCGGCGATGACGCCGGCCCAGAACGGCGCCGCCGCCGCGAAGCGGTAGATGAGGCTGCGGCCCTGGAGGAGCGGGGAGCCGTCGGCGCCCACGAGCGCCAGCGCATCCGCGAGGTAGCGGTCGAGGCGGGCGACGTCGGCGGCCGTGCGTCCTCCCGCGAGCTCGTCGGCGCCCTGCATGCGCGACCAGAGCACGGGGAACAGGTGCAGCGCCCAGCCCACGTAGTGGTCGTACGCGCGCCCGGGCCCGTCGGCGAGCCAGCCGTCCTCGCGGACGAGGGAGTCGTGGAGGGCGAGGTCCGCGGCGACGTCGTCGGCCGACCACCGGCCGCCGACCGACCGGAGGAACGTCTCGACGACGATGCGGAACCAGACCCAGTTCGTCCGCGGGTAGGTGTCGTCGCCGACGGCCGGCTCGAGGTACGCGATGAGGCGGGCGCGGGTGAGGGAGTCGAGCCGGTCCCAGATCCAGGGGCGCGTCATGTCGAGGACCAGGGCGAGGGACGCGGCCTCGACCTTGGCCTGCGCATGCTCCTCCATCCGCACCCACCGGTCGGGGCGTCCGGGTCGACGCCGGTCGCGATGCCGCGCGAGTACGCGTCGATGAGGTGGTCGACGCCGACGCCCCGGGCGCCGGCGATGCGGAACCCCGCGAGGAGGAAGGTGCGGGCGAAGCCCTCGAGCCCGTCGACCGCGCGGCCGTAGCCGCCCTCCGCGCCGGGGAGGAGGATCCGGCCGCCGCCGACGCTCGCGTGCACGAGGGCCTGCTCGAGGAGGCCGTCGGCGAACCCGACCCACTGGTCGCGGCTCCACTCGGCGTGCGCGGTCACCTCGGGCACCTCGTTCTCCTTCGAATCGACTGCCCGACGCGACTCCGCGATCGAACAATTCAGGAGAGTACACAGCCCAAACGATCTGAGCAAGCCATTCTTGGCGCTCCATGATCGGTTACGATCGCTTTCATGGTGACGACAGCGGAACATGCGCCGGATGGGATCGACGGGTTCCGGGGTCCGCTCGCCGACGCCTTCTCCCCCTCCGGCCCCCTCTCGGCGCGCGGGCTCCTCGCCCCCGCCGACCGCGCGCTCCCCGTCCCCCGGCCGCCGACCGCGACGCCTGGTCGCGCGTCGACGGCCCGACGCTCGCCGCCGTCACGCGTCGCGCCGAGGCCGATCGCGGGACGCCGTGGCCGCAGCCGCTCGCGAGCCAGGCCGCCCGGGTGCACGGCGACGGCGACCGCGACACGTGGGAGCAGGCCGCGTACGCGCGGCAGCGGCGGCTGAGCCGCGCCGTGCTCCTCGCCGCGACCACGCTCGACGACGCCTGGCTCGACGAGGTCGTCGACGGCGTCTGGATGCTCTGCGAGCAGAGCTCCTGGTGCTGGCCCGCCCACGAGGACGACCGGAGCCGCGACGGGTCCGTGCTCGCCGACGCCCGCGACCCCTTCGTCGACCTGGGCGCCGGCGAGGTCGTCGCCCAGCTCGCCTGGATCGACCACGTGCTCGGTGGACCGCTCGACGACCGCTACCCCGGCGTGCGCGCCCGCATCCGACGCGAGGCGCGCCACCGCGTGCTCGATCCCTTCGCGCGCCGCGACGACTGGCACTGGATCGGGCTCGACGGCGACGTGCACAACTGGAACCCCTGGATCGCCGGCAACGTGCTGGTCGCGGCGCTCCGCCTCCTCGACGACGCGGGCGGGGAGGACCACCGGGCCGACGTCGTGACGCGCGCCGTCGCGTGCCTCGACCGGTACGTGCGGGCGCTGCCCGAGGACGGCGCCGTGGACGAGGGCTACGCGTACTGGTGGAACGGTGCCTGCCGTGCGCTGGAGGCGCTCGACGTGCTCGCGCATGCCACGGACGGCGCCTGGGATGCGGCGTCCGTCGCCGCGCTGCGCGCCACCGTGGCGTTCCCGCACCGCTCCCACCTCGGCGGCGACTGGTACGTCGACCACGCCGACAGCAGCGCACGGCAGGACGCGGAGCAGCCGTGGCACGCCGTGCACCGGGCGGCGCGGCGCGTGGGCGACGACGCGGCGGCCGCGCACGCCGCCGCGCACCGCGGGCCCGGCGTCCCCGCCGCGACGGAGCGCGAGGGCCTCGGCCGGCTGCTGCGCGGCGCCACCGACGCCGCCTGGATCGACGCCGCGCCGACGGATCCGCCGCTCCCCCGGCAGGTGTGGCTCCCGTCGGTGCAGGTCATGCTCGCCCGCGTCGCCGCGGGCAGCGCCGCCGGGCTCGCCGTCGTCGTCAAGGGCGGCCACAACGGCGAGCACCACAACCACGACGACGTCGGGTCGTTCATGGTCGCCTGCGACGGGATCCCCCTCGTCGTCGACGCGGGGCGCCCCACCTACACGGCGGCGACGTTCGGCCCCGGCCGCTCGCGCATCTGGACCATGCAGAGCGACTGGCACAACGTCCCGTCGGTGCGCGGCACGCCGCAGGCCACCGGCCGTCGCGCGACCGCGACGGACGTGTCGGTCGTGCTGGAGGACGCGTCGAGCGCCTTCGAGGCAGAGCTCGCTGCCGCCTACCCGGGAGCGGGCCTCGTCTCGTGGCGCCGCCGCGTCGCGCTGGAGCGCTCCCCCGGGCGGGTCGCCGTGGAGGACCGCTGGGTCCTCGATCCGTGGGAGGGCCCCGGGGAGGAGCCGCCGACGACCCTCCGCCTGCTGCTCGCGGGCGAGGTCGACGCCCGCCCCGGGGAGGCGCTCGTCCGGCACCCGGGATCGGCGCGGGGCATCCGCATCGCATGGGACCCGCGGTGCGCGCACGCGCTCACGGACCAGCCGCTCAGCGACCCCATGCTGACGTCCGTCTGGGGAGATCGGCTGCTGCGGCTCGACATCGACGCGGCGGGGGTGCGGTCGCTGCGTGTGACGGTAGACATGGACACATCGATCGGAGACCGCACATGAGCGATCAGAACGCACCCCGCCCGCTGGCTGCGGAGCGGCGCGCGCACATCCTGTCCGCGCTGGGCGCGGAGGGCGCGGTCCGGATCTCCCAGCTGCGGGAGTCCCTCGGGGCGGCCATGGTCACCCTGCGCCGCGACCTGGCCGACATGGAGCGGGAGGGCCTGCTCACGCGCGTGCACGGGGGCGCCGTCGCGGTCGCGACCACGGGCGCGCCGCGGGCCGCGCACGCGGCGGGCGAGACGCTCGGCTCCATCGCGGTCCTCGTCCCCTCCCTGGCCTACTACTGGCCGGGCGTCCTCCGGGCCATGGAGGCCACGGGCCGCGACCTCGGGTATGAGGTGATCCTGCGCGGCGCCTCCTACGAGCTGCAGGACGAGCGTCCCGTCCTCGAGCGCCTGCTGCGGGACGAACGGGTGAAGGGCCTCATCGTGGCGCCGAACACCGACACCGAGCACGGGCCCGCGGTGATCCGCTGGCTCGCCGACTGCGGCGTCCCGTCGGTGCTCGTCGAGCGGGACGCGGTCCTCGAGCCGGAGGGCGTGCCCGTCGAGTCCGTCACCACCGACCACGCCCTCGGCGCCGTGCTGGCAGCGCGGCATCTCGCCCGGCTCGGTCACCGGAAGGTGGGGCTCATCCTGTCCCGGTCGTCCCCGACGTCCCGCAAGATCACGGCCGGATGGCTGCGCGCCTGCGAGGAGCTCGGCCTCACCCCCGCGGAGCACTTCGAGCAGCAGCTCCCGGACCGCGCGAGCCCGGACTTCTCGGCGGTGGTCAACGCGACGCTCGAGACGGCGCTCGAGAACGGCGTCACCGCGATCCTCGTGCACTCCGATCCCGAGGCGATGGCCTTCGTCGACCTGGCGCTCGACCGCGGCATCTCGGTGCCCGGGGACCTGTCCGTCGTCGCGTACGACGACGAGGTCGCGCGGCTGTTCACCCCGGCGCTCACCGCGGTCAGCCCGCCACGGGCCGGCGTCGGCGAGGCCGCCGTGCAGCTGCTCGTCCAGCGGATCGAGAACCCGGGGCGGCCGTCGCACCGCGTGCAGCTCGACCCGCAGCTGATCGTGCGCGACTCCTCGGCCGCACCCGCCCCCCGCCGTCGCGAGCCCGTGCCGGTCGGCGCCGCGGACCTCGGCCCCGGCGGCATGGGAGCCTGACCCGCCCCCGGGGAGACGTGGTGGGCTCATGCACCTGGGGACGGAGTGAGCACGTAACCCGCTTATCGAGAATCATTCTCATTCCATCGTCATCCGAGTGAGAAGGATCCCCATGCTCCACCTCCCGTCCCCCTCCCGCGCCCTCTTCCGCCGACCGGCCGGCGGCAGCCCGCGACGGCGCCTCGCCCTCGTCGCCGCGGCGGCGCTCACGGCCGTCACGTGCGTGACCGCCGCGGCGGGCCCGGCCGCAGCGGCCGTCCCGCGTCACGACGCGCCCGTCGTCGTCTCGGCCCCGGTCGCGCCGACCGCGGAGACGCCCTCGTCGCAGGCCCCGTCGGCGGACGCCCCGTCGGCGGACGTCGGTCCCGGTTCGGACGAGGCCGCCCTGTCGGTGGGCGCCGCCGTGCGCGCGGGCGCCGGTCGCCCCGCGGCCGCCGTCGCGATGCGCGAGGGCATCATGGGATGGAACAGCCACGGACCCTGGCTCGACATCTCCTACGCGCTGCAGAAGGTCATCATCGCCGTGACCTCGGCGACCGCCACGATGCAGATCTGCCGCATCGGCGGGGAGGAGGGAGCGGCGATGTGCGCCCTCGGCGCGATCTTCTTCACCGGCGTCTTCGAGCTGCTGAAGTCCCACCGCATCTGCCCCGCGGGGGAGTCGTTCCGGCTGTACTACGTCTCGCACCACCCGTCGTACTGCCACCGCTGACCTCCGAGCACGACCGACGCCCGCGTCCGCCATCGGCGGGCGCGGGCGTCGGTCGCGCCCGCCCGGCGCATCCGCCCGGTCGGCGACGCGGCATCGGTACGGTGGGTGGATGACCGACGCGACGCCGCCCGCAGCCCGTCCGCCCCTGGAGCTCCCGCACTACGGCGCCCCGTGGTCCGAGGCGATGCGGCGCTTCTTCCTCAAGTACGCGACGTTCCGCGGGCGCGCGAGCCGCAGCGAGTTCTGGTGGTGGATCCTCACGGGCTTCGTCGTCACGACCGCCCTGGACACGCTGAGCACCCTCAACACGGGCGGGCGCGATCCGATGGACATCGCCGGCCGCTTCGACATCGTCGATCCGTGGAGCGCCGTGAACTCGATCCTGCAGCTGGCCGTGTTCATCCCGTCGCTCGCCGTGTCGTGGCGGCGGCTGCACGACATCGACCGGAGCGGTGCGTGGTCGTTCTTCTTCCTCGTGCCGCTCGCCGGGCCCATCGTCTACGTGATCATGACCGCGTCCGGCCCGCGTCCGACCGGCGCGCGCTTCGACTGACGCGCGGGCCTCGGACGGACGGCCGCCCGACGCCCGCGCCGCGGATCGCTAGGGGCGGTCGGCGGGCGTGGAGCCCTCGTCGTCCCGGTGCGCGTCGTCGTCCCGGTGCGCGGCGTCGTCCCGGTGGGTGTCCTCCCCGTCGACCTCCACGCGGTCGCCCTGCACCTCGACGGTGGCGGGGCCGTCGACCTCGATGCGGGTGGATCCGTCGCCGTGCCCGTCGACGATGACGGTGACCTCGGGGGCGGGGTGCTCGCCGTCGTGGCCGTAGGTGTCGAAGTCGGCGGCTTCGGCAGCGGCACGCTCGTCGAGGCCGGCGCGCTCGTCGGCCGCGGCGTCGCGGTCCTCGGCGGCGTCGCGGGTGGCCTGCGCGTCGGCCCGCGCGGAGTCGGCGAGCACGGCGCCGGCGGCCTTCGCGCGGTCGGCCACCTCGGAGCCGATGCCCTTCGCGGTGTCGGCGGCGCGGGATCCGGCGTCCTGCGCCCGATCCGCGGCGTCGGCGGACGCGTCCCGGATCCGCTCGGACGCCTCGGTGCCCGCCGCGCGCGCGCGGTCGGCCGTGTCGGACCCGGCCGCCTTCGCACGGTCGAGCGCGTCGGACCCGGCCGCCTTGGCGCGGTCGACCGCGTCGGCACCGGCGTCCCTCGCCTTCTCGAGCGCGGCGCCCGCCGGCGACTGCTCGTCGTCGAACGGCCCGTGCACATCCGTGACGCGGATGTTCACGCGCACGGCGCCGGGCGCGATCTGGCGGGCGGCGTGCGCGACCTGCTCGCGCGCCTCGTCGACCACGTCCTGCACGGGGTGCGGGTACTCGACCACGAGGTCGAGGTCGATCACGGTGCCGCCGTCCTCCTCGGAGACCGTGACGCCGGGGCCGGTGCTGGTGCCGCGGATCGCCCGCGACGCGGCGTCGAGGGCCCGCGCGGCGGTGCCGCCCAGGTGGTGGACGCCGGTGACGCCCGCGGCGGTCTCGGCGGCGGCGACGCCGATGCGGTGCGCGGCGGTCTCCCCCTCCGGGTGCGCGGCGTCGATGCCGGACAGGTCGATGGGACGGATGGCGGGTGCGGCGTCGTTCACGGCGGTGCTCCTTCGGTGGTGCGGTGCGGGTGGTGCGGGGCGCGCGGGGCGGGATCCGCGATCCGCCTCCCCCGCGCGCGGCGACGGGACCGGGGCGTCCCCGGTCCCGTCCGCGGGAGGTGCTACTGGACGCGGCTCGTGCTGCCCTCGTCCTCGTCCTTGTCGTCCGACGGGATGTGCACGTCGGAGACGGTGACGTTGACCTCGGTCACGTCCATGCCGACGACCTGCGAGATGGCGTCGGTGACGGACTCGCGGATCCGGTCCGCGAGGTCCTGCAGGGCGACGGGGTACTCGGCGACGACGATGATGTCGGCCGCGACCTGCTTCTCGCCGACCTCGACGGAGATGCCCTGGCCGCGGTCCTGCTGGCCGATGACGTTGCGGATCGCGCCGACGGCACGGGCCGCGCCGTTGCCGAGGTCGTGCACGCCGGGGACCTGGCGGGCCGCGATGCCGGCGACCTTCTCCACGACGCCGTCGGCGATCGTGTTCTTGCCCGAGGCGGAGCCGGCGGGGGTGTGCTTGGCGGCGGCGCGGCTGGAGGCGGTGGCGGGGGTGACGTCGGTCATGTGGTGCTCCTGGTGGTGGGTGGGGCGCGTCCCGGAGGGGATCGCGGTGCCGGCTGGATGACCGGCACGTCAAGGAGACGGGCGGCGCCCCCGGCTCGTCCCGGACGTCCAGCGTTCCTCCAGGCGGGAGCGGCCGCCCTTCGCTCCGCGGCCACCGGACGGCGTGCGGCGTGCGCTTTCCGGCCAGCGCGGGGATCGGCCCCGCGACCGTCGGGCATGCTCGTCCCGGGGCACGGCCGGGAACGCGGACGTGGACGACGACACCGGCTGGAGGCGATCATCGGCACCGACGAGGACCCGCTCCTCCACGCCGCCGACGCCACCCTCGCGTCCCGCGCGGCCGACGGCGACGTGCAGGCGTTCGCGCAGCTCGCCCGCCGGCACGGACCGCTCCTGCGCGTGTACGCGGCGCGCATCCTCGGCTCCGACGTGGAGTCCGACGACGTCGTGCAGGAGGCCTTCCTCACCGGGTGGCGCCGCCTCGGCGAGCTCGACAGCCCCGCGGGCATCCGCTCGTGGCTGATCCGGATCGTCACGCACAAGGCCATCGACCGGATCCGCGTGCGCCGCCACCACGACGACATCGACGACTGGGATCCGCCGGCACCGGCCGCGACCGGTCCCGAGCGCATCGTCGAGACCCGGCTCCAGCTCGACGCGGTGTGGGACGCTGTCGGGAGGCTGCCGGGCGACCAGCGGAGGTGCTGGCTCCTCCGTGAGACGGCGGGCCTCAGCTACCAGGAGATCGCGGACGAGCTCGACCTCCCCCTCTCCACCGTCCGCGGCCTGCTGGCCCGAGCCCGGCGGTTCCTGCTCCGCGAACTGGAGGCATGGCGATGACGGACGACGCGCGCGAGCGCCCCGAGCCGCCCGACGACCTGATCGACGGGCGCACCATCGACGAGCTCGCGGACTACCTCGACCGCGGCCGCACGCCCGCCGATCCCGGCATCGAGGGGTCGGCCGCCTGCCGCCTCGCCCTCGCCAACCTGACCCGCCTCTCCGAGCTCTCCGCCTCCGGCCTGCGCCGCGAGGCCGACCGCGATCCCGACCGCGACGCCGCGTGGATCTCGGGCCTCCTCGACACCATCGGCGCCGAGGTGCGCTCCGGCCGCGACATCCCGATCAGCCACCCGGACGCGGCCCTCCGCCTCACCCTCACGGAGGCGGCCGTCCGCGGCATCGTGCGCCGCGCGGGCGACAGCATGGGCGGCGTCATCATGGGCCGCTGCGTGCTCGACGGCGACGTGGGGACGCCCGGTGCGGTGATCCGCGTCGAGGTGACCTGCGCCATGGAGTTCCCGATGCCGGTCGCCGGCACCGCCGACCGGCTGCGCGAGCGCATCCGCCAGGCGCTCGCCCGCCACACGGAGCTCACCGTGGGCGAGGTCGACGTGACTGTGGACGACATCCGGATGCCCGGCGACCCCGACGCCGCGGCCGACGCCGACCCGACCGAGGAGCCCCGCCGATGACCGACGACGCCGACCTGTCCCGCCGTCTGACCGCGGCCGTGCGCGCCGTCGACGGCGTGACGGGCGTCTACGCCGCGCAGCCGGTCCTCGAGGCCGCCGCCGTCGCGATCGTCGAGCGGCTGCGCCTCGAGGCCCCCGGCATGCTGGTCGACGTCGACCGGGCCGACGGCTCCGTCCGGGTCGCCGTGCACGTGGCGACGGCGGCCGACCGCCCGGCCGCCGACGTGATCCGCGCGGTCGGCGAGCGCGTCCGCGACCTGGTCGCGGCGGAGCCCGACGGGGACGGCACGGTCCTCGTCCACGTCACGGGCCGGCTCGTCGAGGACGCCGTGGCCGCCGGCCCCTCCTGACGATCGCGCCCGCGGGCCCCGTCCCGCCGCTCCGACCGGGATGTCGGACCCCCGCCCTAGGGTGAGGCCATGACCGATGCCTCCGGCACGACCCCGCACCACGACGTCCTCGTCATCGGCGGGGGGAACGCGGGGCTGTCCGTCGCGGGGCGACTGCGTCGCCTCGGCGTCTCCGACGTGGCGGTCGTCGAGCCGCGCGGCACCCACTACTACCAGCCGATGTTCTCCCACGTCGCGGGCGGCACGGCGCGGGCCTCGGAGGCCACGCGGCCGCAGGGCTCCGTCACCCCGCGGGGCGTCACGTGGATCCAGGACCGCGTCGCCGACGTCGACCCGCACGCGAAGGCCGTGACCCTGGCGTCGGGCCGCCGCGTCTCGTACGGGCAGCTCGTCGTCTGCCCCGGCATCCAGAAGGACTGGGACCGGGTGCCCGGCCTCGTCGCGGCCATGGCGTCGCCCGTCGGCATCTCCAACTACGAGCACGCGTACGCGGCGAAGGCCTCCGCGGTGCTCCGCGAGGTGCGCTCCGGCACGGTCGTCTTCACGCAGCCGGCCGGCCCCGGCACCTGCTCGGGGGCGTCGCAGAAGCCCATGTACCTCGCGTGCGACCACTGGCGCGCCCTCGGCGTGCTGGACGACATCCGCGTGGTGCTCGTCGTGCCGACGCCCACCATGTTCGGCATGCCGCTCATCGACGCGGAGCTCGAGCGCAAGGTCGCCGAGTACGGCATCGAGGTGCGCTACGGCCGGGAGCTGGTGGAGGTCGATCCCGTCGCGCGCACCGTCGTCATCGCCGGGGACGACCGCGCCCGCGCGCTCATGGGCGCCGACCGGCCGGCGCGCGCCGCCGACGCCGACGCCGAGGCCGACGTGCACCGCGAGACCCTCGCGTACGACGTGCTGCACGCCGTGCCGCCGCAGTCCGCACCCGACTGGCTGGCCGGCACCGGCCTCGCCGCTCCCGGCGATCCCGGCGGCTTCGTCGAGGTGGATCCGCTGACCCTCCGCCACCCGCGCTTCCCCGACGTGTGGGCCCTCGGCGACGCGGCCGCCACCACCAACTCGAAGTCCGGCGGCGCCCTCCGCAACCAGACCACGGCGGTCGCGAAGAACCTCGTCGCGGCGCGCGAGGGCAAGCCGCTGCCGCAGACCTACGACGGCTACTCCGTCTGCCCGTTCGTGGTCTCCCGCTCCACCGTCGTGTTCGCGGAGTTCGACGACCGGTACCGGCCGAAGCCCACGATCCCGGGCTGGAAGGGCCTCGCGAAGGAGCGCCGCATCACCTACCTCGCCGACCGGTACGTGCTCCCCTGGGTGTACTGGAACCTCATCCTGCAGGGCCGCGCCTGATCCTCCGCATCGCGTCGGCGGCCGGGTCGTCGGCCGCGGGGTCGCCGACCGCCGGGTCGCATCAGCGGGTAGCTCGCGTCAGCCGTCGGGTCGCCGCAGCCGTCAGGCCGACGGATGCGACCTCCGGCGGACGCGGCGCCCCCGCTCCGTCCCCGACGATGGGAGCATGACGCGCCCCGGTGAGACCGTGCCCGACTCGCGGGGCCGCACCGGCCTCCACCTCCGCGGGACGGACCTCGACCGCAATCCCGACGTGGTCGTGAAGCGCGTGGAGGTGACCTCCGACGGGTGGCACGTGCTCCGCCGCACCACCCTCGACCTGCGGCTCCGCGACGGGACGTGGCAGGCCCAGCAGCGCGAGACGTACGACCGGGGCGACGGCGCGACCGTCCTGCTCTACGCCGCCGACACGCACCGGCTCCTCCTCACCCGCCAGTTCCGCTACCCCGCCTACGTGAACGGCCACCCCGACGGGATGCTCGTCGAGGCGGCGGCGGGGCTCCTCGACGAGGACTCCCCCGAGGACGCGATCCGGCGCGAGGCCCGCGAGGAGCTCGGCGTGGAGATCGTCGCGCTCACGCACCTCTTCGACCTGTTCATGAGCCCCGGATCCGTCACGGAGCGCGTCCACCACTACCTCGCGGCCTACGCGCCCGCCGACGTCGTCGGGGCGGGCGGCGGGGTCGCGGAGGAAGGCGAGGACATCGAGCGCGTCGAGGTCACGCTCGAGGAGGCGCTGGCGATGATCACGGACGGCCGCATCGCCGACGGCAAGACGGTGATCCTGGTGCAGCACGTGGCGCTGCACGGCTTCCCGGCCTAGCCGCGCGCGTCCGCCAGCGCCGCCTCGAGCCCGGCGAGCCGCTCCCGCATCGGATCGGCGTCGACCGGCTCCGGATCCGTCCGCTCGTACGACGCCGCGAGCGCCCGCAACTCGTGGTGCAGCGTGCGGCGCACCTCGTCGTCAGCGACCGCGGCCAGCCGCTCGGCGAGGCGCAGCATCGCGCGCATCACGAGCACGTGCCCGACCCCGTACGCCCGCACCGCCAGGAACGCCTCCGACACGAGCGCGGAGGGCCGCGGCCAGCGGATCTCGACGCGCGGCACGCCGTCGTCGTCCCGGAGCACGTCCACCTCGGGCGTCGGGCGGAGGCACAGGGTGCGCAGCGCGCCGGAGAGGGCGTCGAGCGCGCCGACCGCCGTGTACGGGTCGTTCGTGCCGGAGGCGAGTCCGCGCACGCCGATCTCCACCATCTGCTGCACCGCGTAGCCGATGTCCTGGTGCGGCGTGCGGGCGGGCTGCAGGTCGACGGCGAGGCGGGCGGCGGCGTCGGCGGCGTCGGCAGGATCCGCATCACCGCCAGCACCGCCGCCGCCGCCCACGACCTCGAGCAGCGGGTCCCCGTCCACCACGTGCGTCCCCGGCAGCGCGACGACCCGGTACCGCGCGTCGGCGCGCGCGGCGGCCGCGACGAGCGCCGCCAGGTCGACGCCCGCGACGTACCCGGTGCCCGTGGCGCGCACGACGCGCACCGCGCCCGAGGGCACCGCACCCGTCGGCCCCGGACCCGTAGGCCCCGCGTCCGCGCCCACCCCATCCGCAGGCGCCGCGTCCGTGGCCGCGCGCCCCGCCGCGTCGTCCCGCTCCGGCCGCGTCACGTCGATCACGCGCTCCAGGTCCTCGAGCACGCGCGTCTGCAGCGTCGTGACCTGCACGGACACGGCGATGTGGTGGATGAAGTACACGAGCACGGCGACGTCCGCGACGGCGAGCAGCACCGCGGCGCTCACGGCGAGCACCGGCACGAAGCCGACCACGCCGTCGTCCTCCGTGTGGATGGAGCGCAGGACGATGAGCGCGTACAGGAACGTCGAGGTGAGCACGGCGAGCACGACCTGGTTGCCGCGGTCGGCCATGAAGTTCCGCACGAGCCGCGGCCCGTACGCGGACGACGTGGTGGCGAGCACGGAGATGGTGATGGAGAAGGAGGTGGCGGCGACGCCCAGCATCGTGCCGCCGATCGCGGAGAGGATCGCGCGCCCGCCGGTCGCCGACAGGTCCTCGATCAGCGGGATGTCGTCGATCCCGGCCGCGACGAGCAGCCGGTCGACCTCGACGAGCCCCAGGGCGAGGACCACCGCCCCGACGCCCAGCAGCGCGGGCAGGAGCCAGAAGGACTCGCGGGCGTGGAGCAGCCGGGATCGCATGGTCGAAGGCTAGGCGCCACTCCGGGCGGGCGTCGGGTGACGGCTCCGGACGGACATCCCCCGGACGACCGCGCGGCTCCGTCGTCCCGCGGCCTTGACACGGGTCACGAGTTAGTGTTCGATCAGTCACATGACGACGCCCGGCACCCCCACCCGCTCCACCGCCGAGGCGCAGCGCGCGCGGATCACGACCGCCGCCGTCACCGCCTTCGCGCGCACGGGGTACCACGCCACGCCCGTCACCGACGTGGCGCAGGCGGTCGGCGTCTCCCCCGCCTACGTGTTCCGCCTCTTCCCCGGCAAGCTCGGCCTCTTCGTCGCCGCCGTCGACCGGTGCTACGAGCTCGTCGCCGCCGCGCTGGCGGAGGCGGGCGAGCGGACGCCCTCCACCGATCCCGCCGACCGCCTCGACGCGATGACGCTCGCCTACATCGCCCTCATCGAGGACCGGGACCTCATCCGCCTCCAGGTGCACGCCCAGAGCGCGTGCGAGGTGCCCGAGATCCGGGAGGCGGTGCGGCGCGGCCTGGCCGCCGTGGTGCGGGCCGTGACCCTCGGATCCGGCGCCGACCACGCCGCCGTCCAGCGCTTCATCGCCTACGGCCAGCTCTGCCACCTCGTCGTGCAGGCCGACCTCGCCGCCGTGCCGTCCGAGTGGGCCGGCATCATCTCCGCCGGGATCCGCCACACGGGCTGATCCGCGACCGGCGCCCCCTACGCCCGGCGCGTGCGACGCATCCCCTCGCACCTCCGCCCCTCATCTCACCCCACCCCCTCCATCCGCACTCGTCCACCCGCAGTTGTGACTGTCCGATCACTCACCTAGGAGCCCTCATGTCCCCGTCCTCTTCCCCCGCGCCCCTCCGCACCACCCGGGTCGTCCTCCCCGGCGTCGTCGACCCGTCCGGCCTCCGCGTCGAGGAGGCCGCGGTCGACCACCCGGGTCGCGGCCGGGTCCTCGTCCACGTGGAGGCGACCGGCGTCTCCTACGCCGAGCAGTCGATGCGCCTCGGGCGCTACCCCGGCCAGCCGCCGTTCCCCTTCACGCCCGGCTACGACCTGGTGGGCCGCGTCGTCGAGGTCGGCCCCGGCGGCGACGCCTCCCTCGTGGGCCGGCGCGTGGCGGTCATGACGAAGACGGGTGCGTGGTCCGGGTACGCGGTCGTGCGGGAGCGCGACGCGATCCCCGTGCCCGAGGGCGTCTCGCCCGAGCAGGCGGAAGCCGTCACCGTCAACGGGGTCACCGCGTGGCAGATGCTGCACCGGACGGCACGGGTCGAGCGCGGCGGCACCGTGCTCCTCTTCGGCGCGAGCGGCGGGGTCGGCGGCATCCTCATCCAGCTGGCGCACCACGCCGGCATCCGCGTCATCGGCGCCGCGTCCCCGCGCCACCACGACGCCCTGCGCGCGGCCGGCGTCGTGCCCGTCGACTACGCCGATCCGGATCTCGCCCGTGTCGTCCGCGAGCTCGCGCCCGGCGGTGTGGACGCCGTGTTCGACAACATCGGCGGCGCGACCACGCGGCTCGCCTGGAGCCTGCTCGCCCCCGGCGGCGCGCTCGTCGTCTACTCGATCATCAGCGTCCTCCGGGGCTCCGGCAGCATCTGGCCGCCCTTCCTCCGCGCCCTCGCCCAGGTGCTCGCGTGGGATGCCCTCCCCACCGGCCGCCGCGCCGCGTTCTACGACCTGTGGGCCGGCCACTCCACCCGGCCGCGACGGTTCCGTGCGCATCTCGAGCACGACCTCGGGCGCGTGCTCGCCCTCGTGGCCGAGGGGACGGTCACGGCGAGCATCGCCGCCCGCTTCCCGCTCGCGGATGCCGGGGCGGCCCTCGCCCTCGCGGAGTCACGCACGGTCGCGGGCAAGGTGATCCTGACGCCGTGAGCCGGGACCCCGTGATCCCGAGGCCGCAGGCGGTGCGGGAGGATGGACAGGTGACCGACGCGCCCACCTCCCCCGCCTCCGCCTCCCCCCTCCACCTCCACGACACCGCCGCCCGCGGCTTCGCCTCCGACAACTACTCCGGGATCCATCCCGAGGTGCTCGAGGCCATCGCCGCGGCGAACGGCGGGCACCAGGTCGCGTACGGCGGCGACGCGTACACGGCGCGTCTGCAGGAGGCCGTAGGTGAGCACTTCGGGCGCGGCGCCGAGGCGTTCCCCGTCTTCAACGGCACGGGCGCCAACGTCACGGGCCTCCTCTCGATGCTGCCGCGATGGGGCGCGGTGGTCTGCGCGACCACCGCGCACATCAACACCGACGAGGGCGGCGCCCCCGAGCGCGTCGCGGGCATCAAGCTGCTCCAGGTGCCCACCGAGGACGGCAAGCTCACGCCCGAGCTCATCGACCGCGAGGCGTGGGGCTGGGGCGACGAGCACCGGGCCCAGCCGCTCGCCGTGAGCATCACGCAGACCACCGAGCTCGGCACCGTCTACACGCCGGCCGAGGTGCGCGCCATCGCCGACCACGCGCACGAGCGCGGCATGCGGCTGCACATGGACGGCGCCCGGCTGTCGAACGCCGCGGCCACGCTGGATGCCCCCTTCCGCGCCTTCACGTCCGACGCGGGCGTCGACGTGGTGAGCTTCGGCGGCACCAAGAACGGCCTCCTCTACGGCGAGGCGATCGTCGTGCTCGACCCCGAGGCGTCCGAGGGCCTCGTCTACCTCCGCAAGCTCAACATGCAGCTCGCGTCCAAGATGCGGTTCGTGAGCGCGCAGCTGCTGGCGCTCCTCGGATCCGAGGTCGACGGCGTGCCGCTGTACCTCCGCTCCGCCCGCCACGCGAACGGGATGGCCGCGCGCCTTCGGGCGGCTCTCGACGGCGTCGACGGCGTGGAGTTCACGCAGGAGACGCAGGCGAACGGCCTGTTCGCGATCCTCCCCGAGGGCGTCGCCGACCGCCTCCGCGGCGAGTTCCGCTTCTACGACTGGGACCCGGCCCGCCGCGAGGTGCGCTGGATGTGCTCCTTCGACACCACCGAGGACGACATCGACCGGTTCGCGGCGGCGATCCGCCGGGAGGTCGGCGCGGCGTAGCGCCGCCCCCGACAGCCTCCGGGCCGGAGGCCGTCGCGGCGCCTACTGCCTCATCCGTCGCGCTTCCTCGTCGCGTGTCCGCCCAGAGAGGTGGACCCCGATGGTGACCTGGCCCACGACCATGAGCACCACGCCTCCAGCCCGGAGCGCTTCGTGCTCCGTCACGAGGAACGTGATGCAGCATCCGATGGCCAGGACGCGGACCGCCACGCCGATGATGGCGCAGCGCGTGAAGCGGATGACGCGGTCGTGGCGCGGTGACGACATGGAGCCACCGAGCTCGATACTGATGCCATGGCATCACCGCTCATCTCCGACATCGCTCACTCCGGTCTCACCGTGGCCGACCTCGACGACGCGTTGGTGCTGTGGTGCTCCGGTCTCGGGTTCGTGCTGGAGCGCACCTTCACGCTCGACGCGGAGGTCACGGCGGCGACCACCGGCGTCCGGGGAGCCGTGATCCGCGCAGCGACGGTGACGCTCGGCCCCCACCGGGTGGAGCTGCTGCAGTACGACCCGCCCCGACTGCTCGAGTCCGCCGGCTCGCCCGCACACGTCGGCATGGTGCACATCGCGCTCACGGTCTCCGACCTCGATCGCGTGCTCGAGCTCTGCGATGGACACGGCTGGAGACCAGTCGCCACGCCTCACCGGATGACCGGTGGCGCCAGAGCCGGCACGCGCATCATCTACCTCGAAGGCGCCCTCGGCGGATTCCTCGAGCTGATCGCGCCCCCACAGCACCCGTAGTCCGCGTCGGCCATCCGATCTCGTCTGGTCGTCGACCACCGACCGCCGACCGCCGACCGGACGAACCGGCGCCTCCTGATCTCGTCTCCAGGGGAGATCCCTCCCCGGACAGGTCATACGCCCGGCTGCTCCGGTCTTCGTGTTCGCCCTCCAGTACGACGGACCCGTCGTCGCCCGCGTGCTCCTGATGATCGGATCCGGGATCACGGCGCTGCTCGTCGCCGTGAGGGTCGTGCGCGGATCCGTCGCGGTCGGCAAACGATCGAAGCTCGACTCCGACGACAGGGGCTAGGGCTCCGCGGCGACTCCGGGCCTCTGTCCGGGACTGGTGCGGTAGGGGATCCCCTACCAGGACGTGCTGGCGCCGTGTGGTGGCGCCACGTCCGTGTCATCAGCGATGGTGACGATGTACCCGTAGAGCGCATCCGCTGCATCCTGCGACGAGATGCTCGAGTACGAGCCCCACACGACCACCCGCCCATCGGCGTCGCCGGCCGGAGGTGGAGCCTCAGCAGCGGCAGCGGTCCCACCATGGCGCAGCCAGGAGCCCGACGTATCGCGCACGGGATGCATGACTGCTCCACCTGGCTCAGGAACCATGCCCTCATCAGAGCTCAGCTGTCGGCAGCGCACACTGCGGATCTCCGCCACCTGTCCGCGTACCCGCCTCGACGGTTGGACCACTGCGTCTCCGTAGGCATCGAGCTGCCAGGCGATGCCCGTCTGCCGATCCCCCATCAGCCGGGCCATCCAGTCGAGGTCCGCCGGGTAGACCGTCCAATCCACGACGCCATCCCTCTCGACGAACAGGTGGTCCTCCGCGACCTGCCAGTCAGTGAGCCATATCAGCATGGGCCGATCCTCGCAGGAGAAGGACCACGACATAGCGGCGCAGAGCGGTGTCGTGTCATTCGTCCCCGTCCACAGGCACCAGCCGACGGAGAGCTGTCCGGCTGGGGATCCCTACCCGGACCACCGCGACGGCGTCAACGCGGGACAGCGCGCCAGGGGCGCACCAAGTAGGACCTAGGGTCCTGTCCTCGGCGCCGACGGGGCGCGACTACGAGTCGCGCTTGAGGTCAACCGGGGCCTCGCCTGTTGAGTCGGCCAGTGACGCATTGGCCGAGTAGCCAAACGGCCGTGAAGACCCCGAATGCCAGGACGAAGGTCGGCACTGCTTCAAGGTCCGAGAACGCCACCGCCACTGCGGCCACGGGAAGCGCCAGCAGGGATAGCGTGCTGGCGGGGCGGGTGAACAAGCGACGGGCTCGGGTGCGGACTCGGCCCCCATCGCGATCACGTTGCATGCCCGAACTCTCGCATGCCCGCATGCCCGCATGCCCGCGCGCCCAGCTAAACGCATGCGTGCCGAACTCAGTCCTCTGTGGGTACGCGTCCGGAAGAGGATCCTTTAGCGGAACGATCAGGCGTTCGGTGCGGGTGCGAGTGTTGCGCTTCCGGAGACAACCATCCAGCGCCCGGCAATTCGTTGCCATGAGCGGACGTATTGAAGCCGAGCCTCGATCCGTTTGCCGTGGTCGATCACAACGACGTCTACGACGGACCTGGTCTGGGCGCCGCCGGCAAAGGCCAGCGTGCTGCGACTGATTTCAGCGATCGACTCGAACTTCGTCGTGCCCGACGAATGTGCTCCGAGATCTTCGTCCCGGCTGATGATCAAGCCCTCGGGTGTCGTGAAGATCAGCTCGGGTGCGAGCAGTTGACCAAGCGCATCGACGTCACTTGCGCGCATCGCGTCGAGCAATCGATCCTCGGCAGCATCGACGGTTTCGTGGGACATGGCTGGGGACGACATCCGGAAAGAGTATCTCTGCTCGTTGCGCGGCCTGCGTCCGTACGGGGATCCCTGTCTGGACAACGGGGTGCGACAGCCGATGGCCCACGGGTTGCCGCTGAGCAGCAGGCCTGTGAAAGCGTTGCTGCATGCCCTCACTGCGCCGCAGGCTCAACTTCAAGCTCACGCGCTTTGCGATGTTCGGGCTCCTCGCCAGCACCCTGGGCATCGTTTGCATGGTCGTGTTCCTGACATCAGAGAACAAGACGTTCCTGGTTGCCGGACTGGTGTTGGTCGTATCGGGTCAGATCGGCTTGTGGGTGCAGACTCTCGAGCGGATGCGTCAGGAGGACGCGAAGTGGTCGAAGCGCGAATGAGGGCCTAGTCCGGGTAGCCATCCCCTCGGCGTCCTGGTCGCGCGCGCTCGCCCCTGATCCATAGCCGACAGGGATACTCAGTTTTTCCTAGTCGTCAGGCTGTTCCCGACGCAGGGAGAGGTAGTGAGCAGAATATGTCGAAGCCCTTCCGGGCCCGAGTGGTTCCTCTATGGCCTTGGTGTGTTTGTGCTCTGCGGCGTCCTCCTGGGAGTCACGGCGATTGCTGGCGGTGAGCCACTGACCGGCCGGTGGGCGGCCTTCGTGGTGCTCGGCGTGCCCGCAGGTGTGGTGTTGATGCTGATCGGTGTGGTCACGACGTTCCGCAATAGACGCTGATGCAAGCGCGGCACAGGGAGCCGCTATCGCGTCCGGACGGGAATTTCTCTCCGGACGCCGAAGGCGCCGTCGCCCAGCCAACCGATCGGAGTGTCGCGGTCTCGTGCCTGAGAGGCGAATGCAATTTTCTGCGCGAAACATCTGAACGGGAACGACTCAACCAGCTCTCGGTATGGCTATCGCGCCCGAAGAGCGCGCATACTCCGGCCATGAAGCGTAGAAGCTCGAGTCTTGCTGTAGCGGGTGCAGCTCTGCTACTTGCTGGTTGCACCACGGCCAGCGCAGGGCCCCCATCAGACGCTCCCGAGGACGAGCTGACTGCGACGGTACTCGTGCTCGAAGACGAAGGTGGCTCCGGACCGATGCTGTGTGCGGGGGCAGTTGCTGCGTCATCACCTCCCGGATGTGCTGGATCCGCGATCGACGGGTGGAACTGGTCAGACGTCGACGACGAGACATCGGAGAGTGGGGTCACTTGGGGTGACTACGTCGTCTTCGGCACCTGGGATGGAACACGCTTCACGATGACGCGCCCAGCCGAGCCGGCTCCCGCAAACGCGAACGAGGCCTCCGTGCCGCGCCCAGACCCGGCTGACCAAGACGCCGTGACGCGTGCCATCGAGGACTACAGTTCCAGGCCGTTCTCGCCGACTGGAATGCTCGCAGTAGGCGACAGGGACGGTCGGGCGGCTGTTGACGTCTTCTATGACGACGGCACCATGCAAGCGGAAGCTGACGCCCTCTACGGAGAGGACGTCGTCGTGGTCACGTCTGCCCTGCGTCCGGCGTGAGCCCCAGCGGCTGAGGCCGCAGATGACGCCCCCCCCCCGACTTGGCGTTTACCGGTGGTCTGGGCGCTCCCAGCCATGTTCGCCAGGGGACCGCTACCCCTACCCGGACGCGCCGCGCAGCTAGTCCTCGAGTGCGTCCGGCTGCGGCAACCCGGCGAAGGGTGCCGCGCGGCGTTCGAACTCCGCGCGGTCTCCCGAGGGCAGGAGCCCGCTGGCTCCGAAGCTGATGTTGACCGAGTTCTGCTCCCACCCGTAGGCGGCGGCGCCCTCGTTCCGCTTCGCGAACGTGCCGTCCGCGTCTAGGGACATGTCCTGGAGCGAGAAGAACATCCATTGACTTCCGGGCCCCTCGGCTCCCCCAGCCACCAGCACCTGGTCCTCCGGTCGCGACCCTCCGTACATCTCGACGAGGTCTTCGGGATCTTCCGGCCACCGTTCCTGATCCAGGTACGGCTCGGACCAGCCGTGGGCGACCAGCACCTCGCTCATGATCCGCATCGCCTCTCGCTTGCCGGTCCATGTGTGCGGCACCGCATCCGACTGCCACGTCGGCAGGTTCACCCCTCGCAGCATGGACGGCCCGCCCCACCTGTTCTCGGTCTCGAACGTGATCGACTCCGCCTGAGCAGGATCCGGGCCCGACGACCACGACATCCCGAACCTCGAAGCCAGCCGGTCCGTCATCTCCCGCACCATCGACTCCTGCGTAGCGATCGCCTCATCGAGCGGAGGAGCAGCCAGCGCTTCGGCGGCGCTCCACTCCGCATGCCCGGGGTGTTCACGCCACTGGATGCGCTCCTCGGTCCCGTCCGCCCGCACCACGGTGGTCACGACGGCCGGCGGCGACGTCGCCCAGACCGCAAGCCCCACGAGGGCTGGTACCCCGATGATCAGGGAGGCAATCAGCCAAGTACCGAGGCGTGTCGCTCGGCTCATCGGCGCTCTGCGTGCAGCAGTCGCCAAGCGATTGTGGCCGAGCTCGTGAGGTTCCATCGGTTCAGCTTCTCGGTGAGGGGCTCGTGCCCGCGTCCCTCCATGGAGTGACTGATCCCGCGCCAGGGGCGCATGACCTACACCGCAAGCTGGATTCATGAGGACAACCCGTCGCAATGAGCTATCCCTGACCGGACGGCTCTGCGAGGGCCAGCCGCAGGACTCCCTTAGCCTGACCGAATGGATCAAGGCGACCTCCTCGACCACATCTCGCGCCGCGCGCGGGAAACGGGGCACCCGCTCGTCATCGGCATCTCGGGCTACTGCGGGTCCGGCAAGTCGACACTCGCACGCGAGCTCGTCGCAGAGCTTCCCGAAGCCATGCGGATCCGCGGCGATGACTTCCTCGACCCCGTCCGCTCACACGGCCGGTCGACGGATTGGGACGGCGTGGACCGGCAACGGCTCGCGACCACGGTGCTCGTGCCGTTCAGAGATGAACAGACCAGCGAGTTCCGACGGTAAGACTGGTCCGCACGAGCCCTCGGGGCAGCTGAGCCGCTCCCCCACGCAACCATCCTCGTCGTCGATCTGATCGGGCTCTTCCACCCCGACACGCTTCCCTTCATGGACGTGGCGATCTGGTGCGACATCGACCTCCACACGGCCGCGACACGCGGCATGGCCCGCGACGCCGAGCTCGGCCGCGACCACGAGGCGCTGTGGCGCGACGTCTGGCTTCCCCACGAGATCGACTTCGCCGCACGCTTCACCCCACGAGCGAGCGCGTCAGTCATCTACAAAGCGTCCCGCTAGGGATCCCCTATCGGACCATGTAGCGGCTTGGTGGCCACGTGCGGCGTTGGGCTCTTAGATGTCGGTGTCGCCGATCCAGCGGATCTCCTCAGAGTTCGGGTGCACTTGACCTGCCCAAGGGACTGTCCTTGGCTCACCCGAGCCTGACGGGTCGATGAGGTCGCCATGCCAGGCCTCCTCCGCAAGCGTCGCGGGGGCGATGTCCGAGAAGAGTGCGGCGTAGTCCCTCAAGCCGTAGAGGCGGCCGAGGAGAGGGCCGCCTATTCGGTCGCGGTAGAGGATGACCGCGTCCACGTCCGTCACTGGCTTGACCGCGACGAGCTCCATCTCTAGCCGTGCTTCCGCTGCGCCGAAGCACTGCCTGATCTGGGCGATGAAGGCGAGGGTGAAGACGCGGTCGACAGGCATACGATCCGCAGGCATAGGGCCAGCATCATGCGCGCAGAGACTCACATCAAGTGCGCGCCGGTGCGATGTCCGCGCTGCGTATGTGCGACATCGGAGTGCGCCAGGTGGGTGTCCGCTTGACGCCGCTCGCTCCAGCAGTAGTCGGCCTGTTGCCATCATGCTGAGATGACCATCTCTGAGGACCAGCTCGACCAGCTGTTGGAGCTCGGTGACCCGAACACGAACCTCGCGCTGGCGCACGCGATCGCGATCATCGCGCAAGACGAGGCGCTGACCGGTTCACAGCTGTCTCGCCTTGCCGAGGTGGGGGAGGAGTTGATCGTGGCCGCGGTCGTGTTCAACTACTCGGCACCGACGGCGGCGATTCGCCTGGCCGTGGAGAAGTACCCGGATCTCCGGGAAGTCGCTGAGGGGAAACCGAACGCTCCCATGGAGTGGAAGCTCGATCTGACCGCCCCTGACGTGACCGCCCTGTCGCTCGAGGTCTTCTTCTCTGACGTGGCGGCGACGAAGGCCGAGAAGGCCAAGGTGAAACGTCGGTTAGGCGCCTACGACGGGCGCACTCTCCGCGACGTATGGCTGGAAGTACGGCCGAGCTAGTCCGGGTAGGGATCCCTAACCGAACGGCTCATCGCGCAGTAAGCCGGCAGGGTGCAGGTTCCACCGGCCTAGCTGAAGTCCCCGTTCCCAGTCACTGCGTTCACGGGCACCCCTGCGTAGCCCTCCGACCAGAGCATCTACAGAGACGAGGCGCGCTACCCATCGCTCCATCTATCGGCCTTACCGCACGAGATGCTTGTACTCCGGTAGGTCAATCGCCTCGGCGGGCGGCGTGAAAAGGCGGTCGCCGAGGGACCGTGCGACGGGCAGCGCCGCGAGGCGCACGACGAGGCCAAAGGCAGCACAGCCCGGCCGCGAAACCGGGTTTGCGAGGCGCGGTGTCCCCGGCGGAAGCTGCTGGGCGCGCTCAACGTAGGGGCGCATGATCCGCTCGTAGCCACGAAATGCATCACGGTGGTCGACGTGCGCGGCGATCTCGCCGGCGAGCACGTACGCACCCGCGAGCGACAGGCTCGTGCCCATGCCGCTGACTGGCGACGCACAGTATGCGGCGTCTCCGACCAGGGCGACCCTCCCTGATGACCACCGCGGCGCCCGCACCTGTGCGATCGACTCGAAGTAGAGGTCATCTGCCTTGTCGAAAGCATCAAGCACACGTTCGGCTCCCACCCGGCGCCCGCGAAGACGTCGCGGAGATGGGCCCGCTGCTCGTCGGGCGAGCGCCGAGCGCCGCTCCCCTGTCGTCCGTTGCGCGGCGTGACCACAGACAGCGCCGCCCGGATCGTGCCGTGAGGGTCCGGCCGGAGCGTCAGCGTCCGACCTCCAGGAGCCGTGTACCAACGCCACCAATCGTCATCGATGGGCATACGTGGAATCGTGGCCCACGACGTCTCGAGGCCCAGCGTTCGGATCTCCGGCTCGTCGCCGAACACCAGCCGCCGCGTGCTGGACCGGAGTCCGTCGGCCGCGACGACGAGATCGAAGCGCTCATCCGTGCCGTACTCGAACTGCGCGGTGACGCCTTTATCCGGATCATCGACCAAGGCGATGATCTGATCCCCGAAGCGGTACTCGACGTTCCCCGCGGTGCGTGCGACGAGCAGGGCGGCGAGATCACCCCGGAGGATCTCGAGCTCGGCCGTAGCACCGCCGGACTCCGAGGCTCGGACGGGGAACTCGGCCGCTGTGGTGCCGCCTCGACCCACGAAGCGGGTGCCGACCTCGCCGGTAGTGGCAGCGGCAATGTCGCCCTCGATGCCCATCCTGCTAGCGACCTCGCGTCCCGCTCCCCTCACGTCGACGTTCTGCCCGCCAAGGCGTAGCTCTGCCGCCCGCTCCAGGACAACGACCTCCCAGCCGTACCGGTGCAGCCAGAACGCCAGGGCCGGTCCGGCGATGCTGGCGCCTGAGATGAGAACGCGAGGTTGCGTCACGATGCCTCCATAAGTAGTCAATGCGATTGGCAATCTACACGGATAAGCTGTCGGTTGTGACCCATGAGACGCCTCCGACACTGGACTCGCGCTCACAGGCCGAGCGTGACGACCGTCGACGGGCCCGCCGTGACGGTCGCCCTCTGCCCGACGACGATCTCCGCTCACGCATACAACAGATCGCTGTCCGCCAGGAAGCATTCGAGCGGTACCTGAACCGCCAGCTGGCGGTCGACACCAACGGCCTGCGAGCCATGGATCACCTGCTTACGTCAGGCCCGACGACACCGACCGACCTCGCCAACCGGCTGGGCATCTCGACAGCCGCTCTGTCGCTGGTGGTACAGCGGCTGGAGCTCGCCGGGCACGTCCGTAAGGCCCGCCACCCCGGCGACGGCCGAAAAATCGTCGTCACGCCGGACCCCGGCTCGGCTCAACAAGTTCAGGACCTCGTCGCACCCCTCCTTGACGGCGTCGAAGCGTTGATCGCTGAGATGAACGGCGATGAGCGACGAACCGTGCAGTCGTTCCTTGATCGGCTCCTCCGCGCCTACGACGACGCAACTCGCTGAGGACGACGCTGCACACGATCTATCTGACAACGTCCGCTAGGAGATCCCCATCCGGACGCCGGTGACCAACTACCCGACCCAGGCCGCCCAGCTCTCGCCGGCGTCACGTTCCAGGGCCTTGAGATACACGCTGATCTTGCCGTAGAAGATGTAGACGGCCTCGCGATAGATCTCGTGCTGCACGAAGGGTGAGGCGATGAAGCCGTCGCCTCGGTCGATTCGTTCGACGCGTAGGTCATCTGCGCTGAGGCGGTCCATCGCCGTCTTCATGGCAACGTCGTGTGCCCTGAACCAGCGTTGCAGGCCGGCTACCGAGACGGGCACCGGCGGCGGAAGCTCACGATGGGACCAGTCCGAAGTGAAGGTCTCGAACGAGTGGGAGTAGACCCCTTGGAGGTCACCCATCTCGACCAGTAGACCGCCGAGCGTGGGGTTCTGGCCTGGCAGCTCGTACGCGAGGTCGACGTCGGACACGACGGTCAGGAGGTGGTCCCGCATGCTGTGGTGTCCGCGGATCTCCTCGTCGAATAGGTCGTTCACTCTGCAACCCCGATCTCTCATGCCCATTGTCTTCCGCAACGCCAGGATCGGCACCAGCGCTCGACTGCTCTTGCGGCTGTTCCCGCTCGTCGTTTCGGCGCTCTTCGTCCGCTTCAACAGCGGGATCCCTCAGCGAGACACCACTTCCCGTGGGGCCCTTCGTCGGAGCTCGATACTGATGTCATGGCATCACCGCTCATCTCCGACATCGCTCACTCCGGTCTCACCGTGGCCGACCTCGACGACGCGTTGGTGCTCTGGTGCTCCGGTCTCGGGTTCGTGCTCGAGCGCACCCTCACGCTCGACGCGGAAGTCACGGCGGCGACCACCGGCCTCCGTGGAGCCGTGATCCGCGCAGCGACCGTGACACTCGGCCCCACCGGGTAGAGCTGCTGCAATACGACCCGCCCCGACTGCTCGAGTCCGCCGGCTCGCCCGCACACATCGGCGTGGTGCACATCGCGCTGACGGTCTCAGACCTCGATCGTGTGCTCGAGCTCTGCGCCGGACACGGCTGGAGACCGGTCGGAACATCTCACCGGATGACCGGTGGCGCCCGAGCCGGGACACGCATCATCTACCTCGAAGGTGCCCTCGGTGGATTCCTCGAACTGATCGCGCCCCCACAGCTCCCGTAGCCCGCGTCGGCTATCGGGTTCGTCTGGTTCTCGATGTCTCAACTACCGACCGCTCACCGGACGGCCCCTGATGGCGGAGGTCCGGCCCTCACCCCGCCGGGGCCGCGAGTCTCAATAGACCCGTCCGGTGAAGTGTCCGGTGAAGGGGGTTTACGTGAGACACCTTCCGTGGCCTGTCAGCTGCTGATCGCGGCCTCCGCTCCCGCTCTCCGCATTCGCGGAAGTCAGGGGTACGGAATCGCCGTCGAGATGCTCATGACGTGGGCCACCCGGCAGGTCCTCGCCCGCCGCTCGACTCGTCGACACGGAGCCCGTGATCCGCTCCCGAGCGAGCCAGAGCCGCCCTCGCGTCGGATGTCGGTGAGCAGCAGCGCAGGGCCCTGACATCGTGAGACGTCTCGCGGCCCGGTGACGCGAGAGAGGATGGACAGTCAGCCGCACGCCACCGCCATCCCCTCCGGCGTCGTCCTCGGAGAAGACCGCGGAGACGGCTCCCGGAGCGCCACCCGGTGCCCGCGCGGGTCAACCCGTGTTCTGCAGGCCCGCCGCGATGCCGTTGACCGTGAGCAGGAGGAGCCGGTGGTCCGGATCCGTCGGGTCGGCCTGCCCGGGCGCGCCGCCGGCGGGAGCGTCGGCCGCCGTCCGCAACGCGCGTAGGGCCCTCAGCTGGAGGAGCGACAGCGCGTCGACGTACGGGCTCCGGAGGCGCACCGCGCGGCGGAGGACCGGTCGGCCCTCGAGGATCTCGCCGCGGCCCGTGGCCTTCCGCACCCACTCGCGCGTCAGCTCCATCTCGCCGCTCACGAGCGCGGCGAGGTCGGGCCGGTCGCCGAGGGCGAGGTAGCGCTCGGCGAGGCGGCCGTCGGTCTTGGCGAGCGACATCTCGACGTTGTCGATCATCGACGTGAACAGCGGCCACTCGTCGTACGCCTTCCGGAGCACGGCCTCGTCGCCGACCGCGGCCAGCGCGGAGCCGAGCCCGAACCAGCCGGTGAGGTTGATGCGCGCCTGCGTCCAGGCGAACACCCACGGGATCGCCCGCAGGTCCTCGAGCGACTCGACCGAGAGGCCGCGGCGGGCGGGACGCGAGCCGAGCGCGAGCAGCCCGATCTCCTCCATGGGCGTGACCTGCGCGAACCACGGCGCGAAGCCGGGCGCCTTCACGAGCTCGAAGAAGCGGGCGCGGGACGCCTCGTCCATGATCCGGACCATCTCGGCGGATCCCTCGGCCGCGGCCGCGTTGCGCTCCTCGTTGGAGGGCGCGGAGGCGAGCAGGGTCGCCGCCGCCATCTGCTCGATGTGGCGGGCCGCGATGCGCTTGTCGCCGTAGTGGGCGAAGATCACCTCGCCCTGCTCGGTGAGCTTGAAGCGGCCGTCGACGGATCCCGGCGGCTGCGCCCGCACGGCGCGGTCGGCCGGTCCGCCGCCACGGCCGAGGGCGCCGCCGCGGCCGTGGAAGAGGGTCAGCTCGATGTCGTTCTCGCGCGCCCACGCGGAGATGCGCGCCTGCGCGTCGAACAGGGCGAAGGTCGCGGAGACGGGCCCGACGTCCTTCGAGGAGTCGGAGTAGCCGAGCATCACCTCGAGCTTCCGGCCGGTGGCGGCGAGGCGCGCCTCGACCTGCGGCAGGCGGATCATCCCGTCGAGGATCTCGGTGCTCGCGTCGAGGTCGGCGAACGTCTCGAACAGCGGGATCACGTCGAGGACGGGCGCGTCCTCCGCCGAGCCGAGCGCCAGCGCCGCCAGCTCGTGCACGGTGCGGATGTCGTCCGCGGACTGCGTGAACGAGACGATGAAGCGGGAGAACGGCGCGACGCCGTGCCGCTCCTGGAGGCGGGCGAGCGTGCGGAACACGTCCAGCACCTCGACCGTCATGTCCGCGAGCTCGGGCGCGTCCGCTCCGGACGCGGCGGCGTCGGCCGCCGCCCGCGCCTCGCGGAGCGCCTCGCGGTGCACCTGCGAGTGCTGGCGCACCTCCATCTCGGCCAGGTGGAAGCCGAAGGTCTCCGCCTGCCAGATGAGGCCCTGCAGCTCGCCGCCGGCGATGCGGTGCGCGCCGGCGCTCCGCAGCGAGCCCTGCAGCACCCGCAGGTCGGCGAGCAGCTCCGCGGCCGACGGGTAGGCGATCGGGTCGTCGTGGCGCTCCCGCGTCGCGGCGAGGCGTCCCGCGATGACGAGCAGCACGCGGCGGTGCAGCTCGGCGGGCGCGCGCGTGCCGATGCGGGCCGTGAGGTGCGGCGCGAGCGCGTCCTGCGCGGCGGCCAGCTCCCGCAGCTCCGGGCTCGGCGGGGTGTCGGCGTCGCCCAGGGTCAGCGAGCGGCCGACGCGGAGCGCGACCCGCTCGAGCCCGAGGAGGATGTGCTCGCTCGCGATCCCGGCGGCCTCCTCGGTGACGGCGGCGGTGACGTAGGGGTTGCCGTCGCGGTCGGCGGCGATCCAGTTGCCGAGCCGGAAGAACGCGGGCGCCACGGCCTCGCGGACGCCGGCCTCGTCGCCCAGGAGCCAGTCGTCGAGCAGCCGATAGACGCGCGGCACGACCTCGAAGAGCGTCTGGTCGAAGACGCCCATGGCGGTGCGGACCTCGTCGAGCGGGGTCGGCCGGGTGGTGCGCAGCGGCGACGTGCGCCACAGGCCGTCGATCTCCTCGAGCAGGCGGCGGTCGACGTCCTGGCCCGTGAGGGTGCCGGCGGCGGCGCCGTCGCGCTCGGTGAGCAGGTCGCCGATGCGGCGGATCCCGGTGGCCACCGCACGGCGTCGCGCCTCGGTGGGGTGCGCCGTGAGCACCGGGTGGAAGCGCATCTCGCCGAGTCGGCGCATGGCCTCCTCGCGACCGAGCTCCTCGGTGAGGCGGCCGACCGCGTCGGGGACGGAGTCCGGCACGAAGCCCGCCGCCGCCTCGCGCTCGCGGAGCACCCGCACGCGGTGGTGCTCCTCGGCGAGGTTCGCGAGGTGGAAGTAGCAGGTGAACGCGCGGGCGACCTGCTCCGCGCGCTCGGGCGTGAAGGTCGCGACGAGCCGCTCGGCGTCGTCGATGGACGCGTCGCGCGCGCTCTCGTACGCGTCGATCACCAGCTCGCGGAGACGCTCCACGTCCCGGAGGAGGTCGTCGCCCCCGGACTCGCGGAGCACCTGGCCGAGCAGGCCGCCCAGGTGGCTGACGTCGGATCGGAGGGCGGGCTCCACGGCGTCGCGGGTGCCGTCGCGGGTGGAGTCGTGCTCGAGGGGAAGCGGCTTCGGGGGAGTCGTCACGGTCACGAGGATACGGAACCCGGGAGGGGGATCCTGCGCATGACGTCCGAGGACGGCCTCCAGGACGACCGATCCCGCCGTCGGAGACCCCGGCGGGAACGGGATCAGGCGGCGGGTGCGGCGGCGACCCGCTCGTCCCGGGGCATGCGGAGGGCCGCGTAGCCGGAGGCCGCGAGGAGCAGCACGGCGCCCGTGGCGAAGGCCACGGGGAACGACACGGCGTCGGCGAGGTAGCCGGCGACGAGCGGGCCGACGATCGCGCCGAGGTCCGCCACCATCGAGAACACCGCGACGGGGCGCCCGCTGCGGCCGCCCGCGGCGTCGCCGACCGCGGCGGCCGGCGCCGTGCCCATGAACGACGCCGCCGCGCCGAACAGGCACAGCAGCACGGTGAGCACGATCACGTTCGGGGCGAACGGGATCGCGATCATGAGGACCCCCGCGACGCCGAACGCGCCGACGATGGCGGGGCGCCGCCCGACCGTGTCGACGAAGCGCGCGGCGGGCGCGAGCACGAGCGCCTGCACGACGGCGGCGCACGCGAACGCGATGCCGGTGGAGGCGGCCGGCTCCCGGATCACCTCGACCACGAGGAGCGGGATGAGCGAGCTGCGGACGCCCATGGACGCCCACCCGTTGCCGAGGTTCGCGAGGAGCGCCCCGCGGTACCGGGTGTCGCGCAGCACCTCGCCGAACGCGCGCGGCGCCTCGACGGGGGCCGCCGGGTCGACCCTCCCGGTGCGCTTCGAGAGCAGCAGCAGGCCGATGACGCCGGCGACCGCGAGGGTGGCGGCGTAGAAGAAGAAGGGAGCGGTGAGCGAGATGGTCGCGAGGACGGCGCCGAGCGCGGGCCCGGCCATGCCGCCGATGAGGAAGCCGCCCTGGTAGAAGCCGATCGCGCGGGCGCGGCGGGCCGGATCCGTGGAGCCGAGCAGCAGGGTCATGGCGGCGACCGAGAACATGGCCGACCCGATGCCGCCCGCGCCACGGAGGAGCAGGAGCTGCACGTAGTCCTGCGCGAGCCCCGCGAGCCCCGAGGAGACCGCGACGACGCCGAGGCCGACGGCGAGCACGGTGCGCTCGCCGGTCCAGTCCATGAGGCGGGCGACGAACGGGCTCATCACGAGCCGCATCAGCGCGAACGCGGAGATGACGGCGCCGATCTCGAAGCTGCCGACCCCGAAGCTGCGCGCGTACACGGGGAGCACGGGCACGACCACGCCGAAGCCGACCATCACGAAGAACGCGATGATGCCGAGGACGAGCACGTCGCGCGGGAGCTTCGCCCGGGGAGCGCGCGGGGCGCGGGATCCGCGTGCGGCGCCGCGCGCGTCGGGCATCGACCCGTCGCCGGGGGCGTCCCCCGGTCCGGGCTGGGGGGTGCGCGCGGACCCCGCACGCCGGAAGGACCGCATGCTGCAAGCGTACGTCCGGCCGGTGGCGCGCGATGCCGCGGGCGGCGGTCGCGGACCCGGTCGCGGGAGCGGGCGCGCGTGCGAGCACGCGGGCGGGCCGCCCGCTGCGCGCGTGAGCGTCAGCCGCGCCGCCTCCGCCACCAGCGGAGCGGACGCTCCGGGCGCGCGAGCGGCGCGTATCCGGGGAGCGGGGTCGCGCCGGCGTCGAACGCATCCGCCCGATCACCGCGGGCGTCCACCGGCGCCCGGCCGCTCTCCGTCATGTCCCGGCGTGCGCGCGCCTCCGCGACGGCGACCGCGAGCCATCCTCCCGTGCCCAGCATCCGGCTTCCCCTCTCGTGGTCGTCGGGGCGATCCTCTCGCCCCCGACGCGCGCGCACCAGGGCGCTCACGGGACCTCACCCCATGTCGGAGCCGAGCTCGACCGTCGTGAAGATCGAGCCGATCAGCACGCCCGCGGGCGGGGACGTGTCGGCCCCGAGCTCCGGGAAGCGGTGCGCGAAGACCTCGGCGTCGTCCTCCGGGTGGTACCCCATCGCCTCGCCGGCCGCGAGCGAGACCCAGCGGCGCGTGTTGCGGGAGACGCCCCAGACGATGCGGTGGCCGGGCTCGTCGAGCCGGAGCGCCGCCTCCACCAGCCGGGCCGCGTCGCCCGGGGAGAGCCAGGTGGAGACGCTGCGGGCCTGCGACGGCTCGGGCTCGGCGGTCATGATGCGCACGCTCACGACCACGTGCCCGTTGCGGTCGGCGTAGAGGCTGCCGAGCCCCTCGAGCAGCACCTTGCTCAGGCCGTAGAAGGTGTCGGGACGCGGGGCGGGGACGTCCTCGCGCGCCGCGTCGACGGCGGGCAGGAAGCCGACCGCGTGCACGGAGCTCGCCGCGAGGATCCGCGGGACGCCCGCCCGCACCACGGCCTCGTGCACGGCGTGGGCGCCGTCGTTGTTGACCGCCTGGATCGCCTCCCACGGGCGCTCGGCCGCGTGCGCCGCGAGGTGCACCACCAGGTCGGATCCGCGGAACGCCTCCGTGCACGCGTCGACGTCGGTCATGTCGACGATCGCGGAGGTCTCCCCCGCCTCGAGCGGCGTCGGCGGCTCCACCACGTCGAGCAGCCGCAGCTCGTGCCCGGCGGCGCGGAGGAGCGGACGGATGCTCGTCGCGATCCGGCCGGATCCTCCCGTGATCGTGATCGTGCCCATGTCGGATCCCCTCGTCGTCGAAAGCGCCGCGCCCGCGCGGCCGTCCTCCCATCCTCCGGGACGGACGGCCGCGCGAGAAGGGCCGATCGCCTCACTCGAAGAGCCGGTTGACCCGCTCGTTCACCCGGTCGAGGGAGTCGACCGGCTCGCTGCCGATGTAGATGCTGTCCATCACGGGCTTCATGATCGAGAGGATCTCCGCCGCGTTGTTCGTGACGGGGAACAGGATCGTGTCACCCGCGTCGACGAGGTCGGTGAACGGCTTCACGTCGAACCCCTTGTCGGCGAACGCCTCGATGGCGGCCTCCGTGCCGGCGGGACGCGCCGGGAAGATGACCCCCTCCTCGCCGACGATGGTCTGGCAGGCGTCCGAGCCGAGGAAGGCGACCCAGCGGGCCGACTCCTCCGGGGCGTCCGTCTGCGCGCTGATGGAGTCGCCGAGCCCGTTGTACATGGAGACGGGGTGCCCGATCGGCCCGACGGGCACGCTCGCGATGCCGAGGTCGACGCCCTGGAGGCGCGCGTAGCTCGAGATGGTCCACGAGCCGTCCGCGACGAGGGCCGCCTGGCCGGACCCGAGCTGCTGCACGAGGTTCGGCGCCGTGCCGACGCGCTCGTACGACGGCAGGTAGCCCTTGTCGACGAGGCCGAAGAGCCACGCGATGGAGTCCTTGAAGCGCGGGTCGTCGTAGTTGTACCGATCGCCCCAGACGGGGGCGTTGGTGAACTCCCACCCGGTGGCGCCCGCCAGCCACG
This sequence comes from Clavibacter sp. AC415, assembly GCF_979252985.1. NCBI lineage: Bacteria > Bacillati > Actinomycetota > Actinomycetes > Micrococcales > Microbacteriaceae > Clavibacter > Clavibacter sp. AC415. The sequence goes on from NZ_CEEDAR010000015.1 coordinate 166,433, forward strand.
ACCACTGCGTCTGGCCGTTGGTGTCGCCCGCGCCGTTGGACCCGAGCCCGTAGGTGACGACGTCGTCGGGGTCGAAGCCCTCCTCGTCGCCGCGGACGCCGTTCGCGTCGATCGTCAGGTGCGCGATGACCTGCTCGAACGTGCCGCCGTCCTCCGGGTTCCAGGTGAGGCCCTGGAGGTCGGCGGGCGTCATGCCGGCCTCGGCCAGCACCGCCTCGTCGTAGAAGAGCGCGATGGTGTCGAAGTCCTTCGGCGACCCGTACTGCTTGCCGTCCTGGCCCACCCACAGCTCGGCGAGGCCCTCCTGGTAGTCGGCCGGGTCGAGGTCGGCGGTCGCGGCGAAGTCGTCGAGCGGCAGGATCACGCCGCGGCTGACGAACTCGGGGTACTTGGTGAGGTGGTCCGTGAAGACGTCGGGGCCGGCGCCCGCGACGAGCCCCTGCGGTGAGCTTCTGCCAGTAGTCGCCCCACCCGTACTGCGTGATGCGGATGTCGATGTCGGGGTTCTCCGCCTCGAAGGCGGTGGCGCACTTCTCGTAGCCGGGCAGCTGCAGGGACTCCCACAGCCAGTAGTCGACGGCCGTGGTGCCGGCCGCCGCGCCGGGGGCCGCGGCGCAGCCGGTCAGGGCCGCGAAGGAGGCGGCCGCGACGGCGGCGCGCGGCGAGCCTCCGCAGCCGGCGGCGCGCTCGGGTCGGACGGGGGGCGCGTGATGTCGTCGTCGACATGGTCGTGGTCCTCACTTGATGCCGTTGAAGCCGATGTTGTTGACGATGCGCTTGGCGAAGACCCCGAACAGCACGATCATCGGCAGTGCCGCCACGAGGGTCGCGGCCATGAGCCCCGACCAGTCGGGCCCGCCCTGCGGGCTCTGCGACTTGAAGGCGCCGAGGGCGACCGTCAGCACGCGCGAGTCGTCGGTGTAGCTGACCATGAGCGGCCAGAAGTAGTCGTTCCAGCTGGTCATGTAGGTGAGGATGCTCACCGTCGCGATGGGCGCCGCCGACATGGGGATGATCACCTTGAAGAAGATCGCGAGCTTGCTCGCGCCGTCGACCAGAGCCGCCTCCTCGACCTCCTTGGGCACGTTGAGGAAGAACTGCCGCAGGAAGAAGATCGCGAACGGCGTCATGAACAGCGACGGCAGCATGATGCCGAGCAGGCTGTCGATGAGGCCCAGCTGCTTCACGAGCAGGAAGTTCGGCAGCAGCGTGAAGATCACCGGGACCATGAGGGACAGCAGGAAGAACCCGAACACGAAGTCCCGGCCCCGCCAGACGAGGCGCGAGAACGCGTAGGCGGCCATGGCGGAGAAGAACACCTGGCACACCGTGACGGTCGTGGAGACGACCACGGAGTTGCCGAGGTAGCGCCAGAAGTCGAGCTTCGCGCCCGACCCGCCGTCGGCGATCGCGTCGTCGACCGACTGCAGGCCGAACACGCGGAGGAAGCCGTTCCAGGTGAAGTCGACGGGCAGGAGCGAGGTGGCGTTGCCGTAGAGGGCGCCGTTGCTCGAGAGCGCCGTGCGGAGGATCCAGTAGAAGGGGAACACCGTCGCGAGGATGAGGAGGCCCATCACCACCCACGCGGCGATGCGGCCCCAGGGGACGGGACGGCGGGGACGGGCCGGGGCGGGGCGCCCGAGGCGGGGCGTCGGCGGCGTCGGGACGGGGACGCGCCGTGGGCGGGCTCTGCAGCTGGGTCATGACGTCTCCTAGTTCAGGTCGGACTGGCCGGCGCGCGTGAGGCGGTACTGGAAGTAGGTGACGATGACCAGGATGATCAGCATCGCGACGCTCAGCGTCGAGGCGTAGCCGAAGTCGAACTGCGCGAACGCCTTGTCGTAGATGTAGACCTGCAGCAGCCGGGACGAGTCGACCGGCCCGCCGTTGGTCGTGACCGAGACGGTGTCGAACACCTGGAACGAGCCGATCACCGAGATGATCAGCACGAGGCCGAGCACCGGGCGGAGCAGCGGCATCGTGATGCCGCGGAACATGCGGAACTCGCTCGCGCCGTCGACCCGGGCGGCCTCGTAGTAGTTGGCGGGGATGGCCTGCAGGCCGGCGAAGATCAGGAGCGCCGTGTAGCCCATGTGCCGCCAGACGTTCACGCCGGCGATGGTGGGGATGACCCACGCCTCGGTCGTGAAGAAGCCGATGCGGTCGAGGCCGACCCACTCGAGCAGCTGGTTGCCGATGCCGAGCTGGAAGTCGAGGATCCAGAGGAACACCAGGGCCGCGACCACGTTCGAGACGAGGTAGGGCGCGAGGATCACGCCGCGCAGCAGCGTCGACTGCGTCAGCCGCTGCATGAGCACGGCGATGCCGAGCGCGATCACGGTCTGGAACCCGATGTTGAGCACGACGTAGTAGATCGTGACGCGGGCCGCGTTCCAGAAGATGGGGTCGGCGAGCATCCGCTGGTAGTTCTCGATGCCGATGAAGCGGGCCGGGGACAGCAGGTCCCACGACGTGAAGCTCAGCCAGATGCCGCGCAGCAGGGGCCAGAAGTAGAAGACCACGAGCCCCAGGGAGGCCGGGATGAGGAACAGCGCGGCGAGGCGGGTGTCGTCCCGCCGTCGCCCCCGGCGGGGCGGCGCGCCCTGGGAGGGCGGCCGCAGGCCGGTGGTGAGGGGACCGCCGCCGGCGCGGGATCCGCGCTCCGGGCGTTCACGGAGAGTGCCATCGAGACTCCTTCGTCCATCCCGCTCCATCGCGGGCGGCGCGGCCGGTGGGGGCCCTTGCCGCCCTCAGTGTGACCACCGGCGCCGGGAGGCACAACGCGCTTCGGTCACAGAACGGTAACGAATGGAAACGCTTCCATTCAGTGCCCGAGCCGGGCTAGGGTCGCTCGTGACACCTGCCCGACGAAGCGCAACGGAGCCCTCGTGACCGTCATCGACACCGCCCGCACCACCCGGATCGAGTGGGAGGGCGGCGGCCTCGCCCTCGCCTTCGAGCACGACGAGGACGGGCCGGTGCGCCTCGTCGCGGTGGACGGGCCCGACGGCGGCACCGCCGCCCGTCCCGGCACCGACGCCGGGCGCGACGACCGGTCGACGCCCCGCCAGCCGCTCGTCGAGGTGCTCTCCCCCGCCTGGGGCCGCCTGAACAACAGCTACCGCTACGACGGCACCGCGCTCGGCGCGGGCCTCCGACTCGTCGACTCCACCGCCACCTCCCGCGACGGCGTCGACCGGCTCGAGATCGTGCAGCGTCACGCGGCGTCCGGCCTCGTCGCCACCACCGTGCTCGAGGCGCACGCGGGCGTGCCCGCCGTCCGCACCACCACCACGCTCGCGGTCGAGCCGGGCCACGCGCCGCTGCCCGTGTGGTCCGTCACGAGCCTCGCCACGGGCGCGTTCGTGTCCGACTCCCCGAACGACGTCGACCTGTGGTGGGCCGACAGCGGCTGGTGCTCCGAGAACCGGTGGACCTCCCGCCCGCTGCGCTCGCCCGGCCTCGTCGCGATCGACCGCACCGCGCGCGGCGAGACCAGCCGGAACCGGCTCGCCGTGTCGAGCCTCAGCACCTGGTCCTCCGGCGTCGCCAACCCCGCGGGAGCCGCGCAGGACCGTCGCACCGGACGCACGCTCGCCTGGCAGGTCGAGCACAACGGCGCCTGGGCGTTCGAGCTCGGCGAGGACCCCGACTGGGGCCACGGCGGCGTCCCCCTCGAGGACCGCCTGTTCAGCGAGACGCCCTTCGGCCCGCCGCGCGCCGACCGCTCCCGCGACGGCGCGTACGTCGCGGTGCTCGGGCCCACGGACGCGCTGCACCAGTGGTCGGTCGTGCTCGACGGGTCGACCTCGTTCACCACCGTCCCGGTCTCCTTCACCGCGGCCGGATCCCTCGACGACGCGCTCGGCGCCCTCGCCGCGCACCGCCGGGCGACCCGACGCCCCCACGCGGCCGGCGACGCCCTGCCCGTGGTCTTCAACGACTACATGAACACGCTCGAGGGCGACCCCACCGAGGGCAAGCTCCTGCCGCTCATCGACGCCGCCGCGCGCGTGGGCGCCGAGGTCTTCTGCATCGACGCGGGCTGGTACGACGACACCGCGGGGTGGTGGGCGAGCGTCGGCGACTGGCAGCCGTCGACCGCCCGCTTCCCCTCCGGCCTGCCGTCGGTGCTCGACCGGATCCGCGCGCACGGCATGGTCGCCGGGCTGTGGCTCGAGCCCGAGGTGGTCGGGCTCGAGAGCCGGGCCGCCCGCACCCTCCCGGACTCCGCGTTCCTGCAGCGCGGCGGCGTCCGCGTCGTCGAGAACGCCCGGTACCTGCTCGACCTCCGCTCGCCGGAGGCCCGCGCGCACCTCGACGAGGCCGTCGACCGGCTGGTGGGCGAGCTCGGGGTCGGCTTCTTCAAGCTGGACTACAACGTGACGCCCGGCGCCGGGACCGACCTCGACGCGCCCTCCGTGGGCGCCGGGCTCCTCGAGCACAACCGCGCCCTGCTCGGCCTGGCTCTCCGACGTGCTCGACCGGCACCCCGACCTCATCCTCGAGAACTGCGGATCCGGTGCCATGCGGTCGGACGCCGCCATGCTGCGGGTGCTCCAGATGCAGTCCACCTCGGACCAGCAGGACCCGCTGCTCTACCCGATGATCGCGGTGGGCGCCCTCGCGCACATCCTCCCCGAGCAGGCCGGCAACTGGGCCTACCCGCAGCCCGACATGGACGACGAGATGGTCGTCTTCACGGAGTGCACGGGGCTCGCCGGGCGCCTCTACCAGGCGGGCGTGCTCAGCGGGATGGACGACCACGGGCTCGACCTCGTCGCCGACGCAGTGCGGGTGCACAAGGAGACGCGTCACGACCTCGCCGCCTCCACGCCGCGCTTCCCCACCGGCCTCCCCTCGTGGGACGACGCGTGGACGACCGTGGCGTTCGACGTCGCCGACTCCCCCGACACCTACGTGATCGCCTGGCGGCAGGCGCACGCCGACCGCACCGTGGACCTCGCCCTGCCGCACCTGGGCGACGCGACCGTGGACGTCGCGCAGCTCTACCCGCCGCAGGGGATCGGCGCGGAGTGGTCGGCGAGCCGCACCGCGGAGGGCCTCCGCCTCGACTCGGGCGACGCCGCCCCGGGCGTCGCCTCCGCGCGCATGTACCGCGTGCGGCGCGCATGATGCCGCGCCGCCCCCGACGGGCTCCGTCAGCGGGGCGGCGCGGTGCTCTCGCGCACGATGAGCCGCGCGGGCAGGTCGACCTCGAGCGGGGCGGGCGTCCCCTCGATGCGCGCCACGAGCTGCTCGAGGACCGCGCGGCCGAGACCGCGGAAGTCCATCCGCACGCTCGTGAGGGCGGGCGAGAGGACCTGCGCGTAGGTCGCGTCGTCGAAGCCGACGACGCTCACGTCCTCCGGGACGCGGACCCCGCGCTCGGCGAGGGCCCGCAGCGACCCCAGCGCGATGTCGTCGTTGAAGCAGAACAGCGCCGTCACCCCGTCGTCGAGCGCCCGCTGGGTCGCGTCGTGCGCCTGCAGCGGGTGCCACCCCGTCATGGCCACCTCGGGAGCGCGGGCCCCCGCCCGGGTGAGCGTCTCCAGGTACGCGCGGGTGCGCCCGCGCCCGGACTCCGACGGGTGGTCGACGCTCAGGTGGTGCACGGTCGCGTGGCCGAGGTCGAGCAGGTGCTGGGTCGCGAGCCGCGCCCCGACCTCGTCGTCGATGTGCGCGTGGGGCACGCCCGACAGGTGCGTGCCCATGAGCGTGGCCGATGCGACGGGCAGGTCGGCGGGCAGGAGCTCCAGCGCGCGGCTGACGGGGCTGTCGAACTCGATCCCCACCACGCCCGCGAGCGGCAGCCGCAGCAGCAGGTCGACGGCCTCGCGCGCGTCGTCCGCGTGCCCGGTGCGCACCACGGCGACGGTCACGAGGAGGCCGTGCGCGATGGCGGCCTCCTGGATCCCCTGGATCGTGGAGGCGAAGCCGTAGCGCGTCGTGTCCTCCGCGAGGACGCCGACGAGCCGGTTCCGGCCGCTGACCAGCGCCCGCGCGGCCTCGTTCGGCCGGTAGCCGAGCTCGTCGACCGCGCGCATGACCGCGGCGCGACGCCGCGCGCTCACCTGCGGGCTGCCGTTCAGCGCCCGCGACGCGGTGGCGTTCGAGACCCCGGCGAGCCGGGCGACGTCGGCGAGGCCGGGCTGCTTGGCGCGTCGCGGCTCGCTCATGCTCCGACAGTAGCGGGAGCGCTCTCCCGCCGACCGGACCGCGGGGGCTCCCCGCGTCCCGCGGCCCGGGCGGCACCTGCCTCCCGCAGCCCCCGCATCCCGACCACCCGCACGATGGAAGGACACCGATGACCGCCCTCACGCCCCCCATGGGATGGAACAGCTGGGACAGCTACGGCACGACCGTGACCGAGGAGGAGGTCCTCGCCAACGCGCGCTTCATGGCGGAGCACCTCCTCCCCTCCGGCTGGGACACCGTGGTCGTCGACATCCAGTGGTACGAGCCGACCGCCCGCGCGGGCGGCTACAACGAGGACCCGCCCGTCGAGCTCGACGGCTTCGGGCGGCAGATGCCCGCCGTCAACCGCTTCCCGTCGGCGGCGGGCGGGGGCGGGCTTCGGGCCGCTCGCCCGGGCCGTCCACGACCTGGGGCTGCGGTTCGGCATCCACATCATGCGGGGGATCCCGCGCCGGGCCGTGCAGCTGGACCTCCCCGTGGAGGGGACCGACAGCACCGCCTCCCGGATCGCGGACACCTCCTCCGTCTGCGCCTGGAACCCCGACAACTACGGCCTCGACCACGACCACCCCGACGCGCAGGCGTACTACGACGGGCAGCTGGCGCAATTCGCGGCATGGGGTGTCGACCTCGTGAAGGCCGACGACATGCTCAGCCCGTACCACCACCGCGAGATCGCCGCGTACCACCGGGCCATCGAGCGGAGCGGGCGCGACATCGTGCTGAGCCTCTCCCCCGGCACCCACCTGTCCACCGCGCACCTCGACCACCTGCGCGCCTCGGCCGGGATGTGGCGCGTGTCCGACGACCTGTGGGACCGCTGGAGCGACGTGCACGACCAGTTCGCGCGCATGGCCCGCTGGGCGCCGTTCCAGCGCGCGGGCGGGTGGGCGGACGCCGACATGCTGCCGCTCGGGCGCATCGGGATCCGGGCCGAGCGCGGCGAGGACCGCGACAGCCGGCTGACGCTCGAGGAGCAGCGCACCCTGATGAGCCTGTGGATCATGTCGAGGTCGCCCCTCATGTACGGCGGCGACCTCCCGCGGAGCCGCCCGGAGACGATCGCGCTGCTGACCGTGCCGGACATGATCCGGATCCTGCAGCGCTCCGAGGACAACCGGGAGGTCGTCCGGGAGGGCGACCTGGTCGTGTGGACGGCCGTGGCGACGGACGCGGACGCCCGGTACGCGGCCGTGTTCCACCTGGGCGACGCACCGGCCGAGCACCGCGTGCCCGTGACCTCCGTCGGCGTGCGACCCGGGGAGGCGGGCTCCTGGACCGACGCGTGGACGGGATCGCGCGTGGCGGTGCACGGCGACGCGCTCGTGCTCGACGTGCCGGCCCATGGATCCCGCGTGCTGCGCTTCGATGCCGCCTGATCCCGTTCTACTCGAATAGCGCCATCCGCCGACTGCATGGCAACTCGCCGATAAATCCGCGGGCATTCGGGGTTTACACGAGTAGACCATGACCGTCACACTGGGGAGGCGCCGCAGCCGGGGACGATGCCGGTCGGCGCCTCCCGCACCCACCGAGCGATGACGCTCACCACCGAAAGGCCGTCCATGCTCTCCCTCGGGATCGTCGGCGCCGGGCAGTTCGCCGGGCAGTTCGCCAAGCTCTTCAGGATCCACCCCGACGTCGACCGGGTCCTCATCACGGACCTCCTGCCCGAGCGCGCGGAGGAGCTCGTCGCCCGCGAGGGGCTCGACGGCGCCGTCGCGTCGTTCGACGCGCTGCTCGAGTCCGACGTCGACGCCGTCGCCCTGTTCACGCAGCGCTGGACCCACGGGCCGCTCGTCGTGCGCGCCCTCCGCGCCGGCAAGCACGTGTACTCCGCCGTGCCCATGGCCGTCTCCGAGGAGGAGATCGCGGAGATCATCGAGGCCGTCCGCGAGACCGGGCTCACCTACATGATGGGCGAGACGAGCTACTACAACCCCGCCACCGTGTTCGCCCGCAAGAAGGTCGCCGAGGGCGCGTTCGGCCGGATCTTCTACGCGGAGGGCGACTACGTCCACGACATGGACCTCGGCTTCTACGCCGCGTACCAGTACAGCGGCGGCGACGACTGGAAGCGCACGGCCAGCTACCCGCCCATGCACTACCCGACGCACTCCATCGGCGGCGTGCTGGGCGCCATCCCCGGCCACGCGGTCAGCGTCAGCTGCATCGGCGTGCGCGACGACCGCGGCGACGGGGTCTTCGACCGCGAGGTGAGCCAGTTCGGCAACGACTTCTCCAACGCGACCGCGCTGTTCGAGCTGGACAACGGGGGCATCATGCGGATCAACGAGATGCGCCGCGTGGGCTACCCGTCGCAGATCCGGGAGTCGCGCTTCCGCTACTTCGGCACCGAGGCGAGCCTCGAGCAGATCGCGACCGTGAGCGTCTGGCAGGACAAGCAGGACGTGACCGACATCTCGGAGGAGCTCACCACCCGGCCGAGCATGCCGCTCGACGACCCCTCGCTCGCCCACATCGCGCCCGAGCTGCGGGAGGCCTTCGTCTCCGGCTACGCGCCCGTGCACGACGAGGACCGCCTGCCGGCGGTGTACCACGGCGTCCCGAGCGGGCACGAGGGCAGCCACCACTTCCTGGTGGACGACTTCGTGCGCGCGGTCGTCGACGGCACGCTCCCGCCCGTGAACGCGTGGGTCGCGGCGCGCTACACGATGCCCGGCATCGTCGCGCACCGCTCCGCCCTCCAGGGCGGCGAGCGCCTCGACGTGCGGGACTTCGGCGACGCCCCCGCGAGCACCGCCGCGAGCATCCCGGCGACCACCCCCGCGGACGCCGCGTCGGGCACCACGTCGGATACCGCGTCGGGCACCGCGGAATAGGATCCCCTGAGGATCCCGCCGACCGGCCGGGCGGGAGGAGCGAGGCGCATGCCGTCCCCCTCCCCCGCGGCCAGGTCACGCGGTCCGATGTCGCCCGGTACGCGGGCGTCTCCACGGCGGTCGTCAGCTACGTCGTCAACGGCGGCCCCCGGCCCGTCGCGGCGGCGACCGCGGCGCGGGTCAGCGAGGCGATCCGCGTCCTCGGCTACCGGCCGAACGCGAGCGCCCGGGCCCTCCGCACCGGCAGCACGCAGATGCTCGGCCTCGTCGTGCCGGAGATCGGCAACCCCCTCTTCGCGGAGCTGGCGGTCGCCGTGGAGCGCGCCGCGGCCCGGCGCGGCCACGCGGTGCTGCTCGTGGACAGCGGCAGCGACCCGCGGCGGGAGCGGACCCTGATGCGCTCGCTCACCGCGCGGCAGGTGGACGGGATCATCGTCAGCACGGCCCAGCGCAGCAGCCTCGCCGACGACCTCGCCGCCCTCGGCGCCCCGGTCGTCCTCCTCAACACCTTCGACGCGTTCGAGGGCGTCGAGACCGTGGGCGTCGACGCCCGCGAGGGCGCCCGGGTCGGCGTCGCGCACCTCGTGGAGCACGGCCACGCGCGGATCGCGCTGATCGTCGGAGGGCCCGAGGGCGAGGTCCGCGAGCACGGCTGGCAGGACGCCACGCGCGCCGCGGGCCTGCCGGACGGCCCCCTCGCCCGAGAGCCCTTCACGCGCGCCGGCGGCTACCGCGGTGCCCTGCGGCTGTTCGGCGGCGCCGACCGCCCGACCGCCCTGTTCGCGAGCTCCGACATGCAGGCCGTCGGCGCCCTGCGGGCGCTCGGGGAGCTCGGCCTCCGCGTGCCCGAGGACGTCGCCGTCGTGTCCTTCGACGGCACCGACGAGGCCGAGTACGCGACGCCGCGGCTGACGGTCGTGCGCCAGCCGGTCGACGAGATGGCGGAGGAGGCCGTGGCGCGGATCGTCGCGCCGGATCCCGACCGCGCCCCGCACCACGCGTCGTTCACCCCGACGCTGGTCGTCGGCCGGTCGTGCGGGTGCGCGGGGGCCCTGGAGGCCGGGACCGCACCGGCCGGCCCGGCGCCCGCCGCCCCGGCGCCGACCTCCTAGCCCGCGCCGCCGCGCGGCACGGTCGACCCGCGGACGATCAGCTCGAAGCCCATCGTCTCGCTGCGGAAGGGGCCCGCCTCGGCGCCGTGCTCGATGCGCTCGGCGAGCATGGCGACCGCGCGGCGGGCGATGGCGCGGCGACCGGGCGACACCGTGGTGAGCGGCGGCTGGGCGAAGCGGGAGTCGGCCGTGTCGTCGAGTCCCGCGACCGCCACGTCCTCGGGCACGCGGAGGCCGCGCTCCTGCAGCATCCACTGGGCGCCGAGCGCGATCGAGTCGTTGAAGCCGAAGACGGCGTCGAACGCGATCCCCTCGTCGAGGAGCCGCGCCGTCGCGGCGGCGCCGCCCTCGCGGCGCCAGGGGCCGGGATCCGCCCGGAGGCGCGGGTCGGGGACGATGCCGGCGGCGGTCAGCGCCTCCTCCGCGCCGCGGAGCCGCAGCGCGGAGCCGGCGGGCTCCCCGGCGTCGCGCGCGCCGATGAGGGCGACGCGGCGCCGCCCGGTCGCGACGAGGTGCGCGACGGCGGCGTGCGCGGCGTCCCGGTCGGCGATGAGCACCTGGTCCGCGAGCCCCTCGAGGAAGCGCTGCCCGATCATCACGAGCGGCATGCCCGGGTCGATGGATCCCACGTCCTCCTGGTGCAGGGCCAGCGGCTCGTAGATCACGCCGTCGAGCACCTGCCGGTGCAGGCCCGAGAGCGCGCCGATCTCGCGGTCGCGCCGGCCGGCGGTGGTCTCCACCAGCACCGACAGGCCCAGCTCGTCGGCGGCGTCGATGACGTCCTGCGCGAGGGGCGCGAGGTAGGCGCTGTCGAGCTCGGGGATGACGAGCGCGATCATGCGCGAGCGGCCCGAGCGGAGGCTCCGGGCCGACGCGTTCATGCGGTAGCCGAGCTCGGCGACCGCCGCCTCGATGCGCGCGCGGGTCCCGTCGCGCATGTACGGGTAGCCGTTGAAGAAGTTGCTGACGGTCTTGACGGAGACGCCCGCGGCCCGCGCGACGTCGCTCATCGTGGCCGCCATCCGCTCCCCCTCGCATACCGGCGCCGCCCGTCCGACCGTGCGGGCGTCGGGTGCGCCGCCCCAGCCTCGCACGCGGGGGCGGCGCGTCCCGCCGACTCGACCGCGCCGCTGATGAGGCCGGCCACGTAGTAGCGCTGGAGCAGCAGGTAGAGCACGACGCACGGGATCACCGTGACCGCGACGCCCGTCTGCATCAGGCCCCAGTCGACCGTGTTGTTCTGCCCGGCGGAGAGGATGTTGAGGCTCACCGGCAGCGTGTACAGGCTCTGGTCGGTGATGAGGATGAGCGTCGCGAAGAAGTCGTTCCACGCCGAGAAGAAGGTGAGGAGGGCGGTGGACACGACGCCGGGGATCGCGATGGGCAGCATCACGCGGCGCATCGCCTGGAGCGGCGTGTTGCCGTCGATGAGGGCCGCCTCCTCGAGGCTGGCGGGCACCGCTGCGAAGGAGTTCCGCATGAGGAAGATGCCGAACGGCAGGTTGAAGGTGGCGAGCACCAGCGAGAGGCCCACGAGGCTGTTGTCGAGGTCGAGCTCGATGAGCGTCAGGAACAGCGGCGTGATGATCGCCTGGAACGGGATCATGAACGTGATCAGCACCAGGAAGAACACCACGTCGCTCCCGCGGAACGGCAGCCGCGCGAACGCGTAGCCGGCGAGCGTCGACACCACGACCGTGAGCGCGGTGACCAGCAGGGACACGAACACGCTGTTGCGGAGGCTCGTCACGAGGTCGAGCCCGCCGGTGGGCGTGAGCAGCCGCTGCAGGTTGCCGAGGCCGACCGTGCCGTCCGGCGCCGTGAGCGCGGTGCCGAGCATGATCCCGAGCGGGTAGAGGAACAGCAGCGCCACGCAGGCGCACGCGGCGTACCAGGCGACGCGCGGCATGGAGGCGCGGACGGCGCCGAGGCCGCGGGCGTCCCGGCCGCGGACGGCGGGCGCCGGTCCGCGCGGGGCGTCGGCGGGCGAGGCGGGGGACGGGCGGGGGCCTGGGTGCTCATGCGTGGTCCGAGTTCCTGAGGAGCAGCATCTGCGCTGCGCTGACGAGGCCGAGGACGACCATGAGGATGATGGAGAGCGCGGCCCCGTAGCCGAGGTCGAGCCGGATGAAGGACGAGCGGTAGATCTCGTAGACGGCCGTGATCGTGCCGTTGTCCGGCCCGCCCGCGGTCATGATGTAGAACTGGTCGAACGCCAGCAGCGACCCGGCGACGCTGAACACCAGCACGAGCGCCAGGGTCGGCCGCAGCAGCGGGAGCGTGATGTAGACGAAGCGCTGCCAGCGGGTGGAGCCGTCCACCTCGGCGGCCTCGTTCACCTCCTGCGGGATCGACTGGAAGCCCGAGAGCAGGAGCAGCATCTGCAGCCCCGCGGACTTCCACGCGACCATGCTCACGACCACGAGGAACGCGGTCACGGGGCCGCCGAACATGTTGGTCGAGACGTCGACGATCCCGAGGCCCGCGAGGGCCGTCATGGTCGGCCCGATCACCGGCTGCCACATGAAGAGGAAGAGGTAGCTCGCGGAGGCGAGGCCCACCACGACCGGCAGGAAGAACACCGACTGGAACACGCGGGCCGCGCGGGTGCGGCGCTGGATGAGGAGCACCAGCGCGAAGCCGATGACGAGCAGCACCGGGGTCACGACCGCCGTGTAGACGAGCGTGAAGCCGACCGCGCGGAGGAACGCCTGGTCCTGGAACGCCTCGACGTAGTTGGCGAGGCCGGTGAAGGCGCGGTTGCCGAGGAGCGGCCACGTGTACGTCGACATGGCGACCGTCCGCATCAGCGGCCAGATGAAGAACGTGACGAGCATCGCGACGGCGGGCAGCACGAGGAGCATGCCGGTGCGGCGCCGCCGCCGGGCCATGCCGCCGCGGTCGCGCACGGCGGTGCGGGCGGGGGACGCGACGGCGCCCTCCAGCCGGGTGATCACGGGTGCGGTCACTTCTCGTCCTCCTCGACGTAGACGACGGAGTCGAGGATGCGCTGCGCGTCGGCCTGGGCCTCGCGCTGCGCCTCCGGGATGTCCCCGCCGAACACGGACTGCGAGATCAGGTTGACCCAGACCCCGTTGTTGTCGTTGAACAGCTCGTTCTCGACCGGGCTGAAGGGCACGTGGCCCACGCGGAGCGCGTCGGCGAAGACCTGGTAGCGCGGGTCCTGGGGCACGTACACGTCGTCGAGCAGGTCGGTGCGGATCGGCACGACGGACTGCTCGGCGAGGATCGTCTGCGCCTCCTCGCCCGTCGCCCACTCCACGAACTCCCACGCGGCGTCGACGTTCCGCGAGCCCTCGAGGATGGCGAGGGTGTCGCCGCCGCCGAAGGACGCGGATCCGCCGTCCCTCCCGGGCAGCGGGGTGACGCCGAAGTCGACCTTCCCGCCGGCGACGAGCGCGCCCATGGTGGCGGTGCCGTCGGCGATCATGCCGACGGTGCCCTGCTGGAACGCCGTCGCGGTGTTCGGGCCGGCGTCGGTGCGGGCGAGGGACGGCATGCTGCCGTCGGTCCACATGCCGCGCATGAGCTCGAGCGCGTCGGCCACCTCGGGGCTGTCGAGGGTGGCGGTGCGGCCGTCCTCGGAGAGCACGTCGCCGCCGCTGCCCCAGATGAGCGGGGTGAAGCCGAAGATGAGGCAGCCGCCGCATGCCCCGGGGATGGAGTAGCCGTAGGTGCTGCCGCCGAGCTCCGTGATGGCCTTCGCGGCGGCGCGGATCTCCTCGTGCGTGGTGGGCGGGTCCTCCGGGTCGAGCCCGGCCTCGGCGAACAGCCCCTTGTTGTAGAAGAGCACGGAGACGTCGCCGGTGAACGGGACGGCGTAGGTGCGGTCCTCGAAGGAGGAGACCGACGCGTGCGCGGGGCTGAAGTCGTCGGCGTAGCCGAGCGCGTCGACCCGGTCGGTGATGTCGACGAGCGCGCCGGCCTGCGCGAAGTAGGGCGTGAAGACCAGGTCGAGCGCGGCGACGTCCGGCGGGTCGCCGCCGGCGATGGAGGTCGCGAGCTTCTGCACGTAGCTCGGCGACGGCACGAGGGTGATCTCCACCTGCGTCTCGTGGGTGGCGTTGTAGGCCTCGGCGAGCGGCTCGACGAGCGCCTTCTCGTAGTCGCGGATCCAGAGCGTGACGGTGCCGTCGTCCGCGGATCCGGATCCGGACGAGCACCCGGTGAGCGCGAGGCCCGTGATCGCCAGGGTCGCCGCGGCGACCAGCCTCCTCGTGGTCCGCTTCATCGCGCTCCTCGTGTCCGTGACGTGTCGGCCCCGCGGGGCTCGGCCTGTCGGCCGCGCGCGCCACCATGGCGCCTTCTACATCGTTGTACTAGATTATGTGCATCGATGTACTGCCCGTCAAGGCCGCCACCTGGCCGCAGCGGGACCGCCCGGACCGCGTCCGGCATCGCGTCCCCGGCACCGCCGCCCGGGACCCGCCCCGTGGACCGACGGCCCGCGGCAGACCGACCCGAGGACCCCGATGACCGTCGCCCCCTCCGCCCCGCGCCTCGACCCGGCCGCCGTCCGCGGCTTCCCCCTCTCCGCCGTGCGGCTCGGCGACGGCCCGCTGCGGCACGCCCAGCTGACCGACGTCGAGTACGTGCTGCGCCTCGACCCCGACCGGCTGCTCGCGCCCTACCTGCGGGAGGCGGGCCTCGACTCCCCCGTCCCCTCCTACGGCAGCTGGGAAGCGATCGGCCTCGACGGGCACATCGGCGGGCACGTGCTCTCCGCGCTCGCGCAGCTGCACGCGGCGACCGGCGACCCGCGCCTCCTGCCCCGGCTCGAGCACATGCTCGACGTGCTCGAGCGGTGCCAGGAGGCGGCGGGCGACGGCTTCCTCGGGGGCGTCCCCGACGGGCGCGCGTTCGGCCGCGCCATCGCCGCGGGCCGCATCGACGCCGACACCTTCGACCTCGAGGGCCGGTGGGTGCCGCTCTACAACCTGCACAAGACGCTCGCCGGCCTGCTCGAGGCGCACGTGCACACCGGATCCGCGCGGGCGCTGCGCCTGGCCGAGGGCATGGCCGACTGGTGGCTCGGGGTCTCCGCGCACCTCTCCGACGACGCGTTCGAGGGGATGCTCGCGACCGAGCACGGCGGCATGTGCGACGCCTTCGCGACGCTCGCCGACATCACGGGACGCGACGACCTGCTGCGGGAGGCGGGGCGGTTCGTGCACCGGGCCCTCGTGGATCCGCTCGCCGCCGGCAGCGACCCGCTCGACGGCCTGCACGCCAACACGCAGATCCCCAAGATCGTGGGCGTCGAGCGCCTCGGCTCGATGACCGGCGACGCCCGGCTGCTCGCCGCCTCCGACGCCTTCTGGGACTCGGTGGTGCACCGGCGGAGCGTGGTGATCGGCGGGAACAGCGTGCGCGAGCACTTCCACCCGGCGCGCGACTTCACGCCCATGGTGCTCGACGAGCAGGGACCCGAGACCTGCAACAGCCGCAACATGCTCGAGCTCGCGCGGCTCCGGTACGCGCGCACGGGCGACGCGGCGATCCTCGACCAGGTGGAGCGCACCACGCTCGACCACGTGCTCTCCACCCAGCACCCCGAGCACGGCGGGCTCGTCTACTTCACGTCGCTCCGCCCCGCGCACCACCGCGTGTACTCGGTCGCGGAGGAGTCGATGTGGTGCTGCGCCGGCACCGGGATGGAGAACCACGCCCGCGCCGGCGAGCAGGTCTTCGCGCACGCCGACGACGCCCTGCTGGTGGGCCTGTACGTGCCGGCCGAGCTGGACTGGGCCGAGCGCGGGATCCGGGCGAGGATCGACGGCGACGTGGCGCGCACCGGCGCGACCACGGTCACGCTCACCGCCCAGGCTCCCGTCGACCTGGAGCTCCGGCTGCGCCGGCCGGGCTGGGCGACCTCCATGGTGGTCGAGGTGGCGGGCTCGGCCCCGGTCGCGCCCGAGCCCGGCGCCGCGGCCGCCGTGGTCCGCCGGACCTGGTCGGGCACCACGGTCATGACCGTGCGGCTCGGCATGGAGGTGCGCGCGGAGCCGCTGCCCGACGGATCGGCGTGGACGTCGTTCCGCTACGGCCCGGTCGCGCTCGCGTCGCGCGACGGCCGCGACGGCATCGCCACCTCCCTCGCCGCCGACACGCGCATGGGCCACGTGACGCCCGCGCCGAGGGTGCCGCTGGAGCGGACGCCCGTGGTGACCGCCGCCGATCCCGCGTCGGCCGTGACGCTGGTGGACCGCGACGCGCTCTCCTTCCGGCTCGACGCGTGGCGGGACGGCGGCCGGGTGGCGGTCGCGCTCGAGCCGTTCGCGGGGATCCATGACGAGCGCACGACGCTCGTCTGGCCGACCGGCGCGGATCCCGCGGCGCGCGTCGAGGAGCTGCGGGCGATGGACGCCGCCGGGACCGATGCGGACGTCCTCGACCGGGTCGCGGCGGGCGAGCAGCAGCCCGAGGTCGACCACGGGTTCCGCGGGGAGGGCACGCGGGCCGGCGGCGCGGACGGCCTGCACTGGCGGAGCGCGACGGGCTGGTTCTCCTACCGGCTACGCGCACCCGAGGGCGCCGCCGTCGTGCGCCTGCGCTTCCGGGCCGTCGACGGCACGGCCGGCCCGACGGACCAGGTCGTGCGCGTGGGCGGCGTCGACGTGCCCGGCCCGGCGGCGGGCGCCGACGTCCTCGACGTCCCCCTCGCCGACGCGATGCGCGGGGGCGGAGCGGACGGCACCGTGGAGGTCGCCCTGCGTGCTGCGGCGGGCGGCCGCACGCGCGACCTGGTCGAGGTGCAGGTGCGGCGCGCGCCCGGCGCCTGACCCGGGACGCGCGGAGCGCCCGGCACCCGAGGCGATCGGGTGCCGGGCGCTCGTCGTCCGGAGGGGTCGCGGCGGTCGCGGCGGTCGCGGCGGCGTCCGGCCGCGCGGTCAGGCCCGCGCGGCCTCCGCGCCCACGGCGTCGTCCGCGGATCCGCCCGGGTGCGCGGCGGCCGCCACGAGCCCGTTGGCGTGCCGCAGCACGAGCGGCGACAGGGCGGCGTCGGCGTCGATCGGCCCGTCGCCCGTGAGCGTGAGCACGCACGTCTCGCCGGGCAGCAGGCTGACGAGCCCCCGGTCGACCGCGGCGGACGGGTGCGCGCGGTCCGCGAGCACCGTGAGGTCGCGCACGTAGGAGGTCGCGGTGACGGTGATCCGGCAGCCGGTCGCGGTCTCCTCCACCGCGGCGACGAGCGGGTCGGCGTCGAGCGCCTGGTCGACGACCTCGGCGAGGTCGAGGATCGCCCGGTCGAGGCCGGACGCGGCGGTCGCCACCAGGAGCTCGCGCGCGGCGTCGCCCGCCGTGGCGAGGTCGGCCGGCACCGGGAAGGACGCCGATCCGCGGGCCGGCACCTCCACGCGCACGGTGGCGCTCGCCCGCACGTCGCCGTCGAGGTCGACGCGCGCGAACTCCACGTCGGTCGCGAGCGCCTCGGCCGTGTCGTTGAGCACGACGAGGGCGAGGCCGCCGTCGCGCGGCTGGAACGTGGCGAGCCGCGGCCGGTACGCGTCGCGGAGGGCGTGCCACAGGGGCTTCCGGCGCTCCGCGAAGTCGACGGCCGCCCAGGAGACCACGGGCCAGTCGTCGTTCAGCTGCCAGACGACCGTGCCCGTGTTGTACGGCGCGAGCGAGCGGAAGTGCTCGATGCCGAACCGGATCGCGTGGGCCTGGTTGAGCTGCGTGGCGAAGTGCCAGTCGTCGATGCCGCCGGGCGCGGGCAGGTGGCCCTGCATGCCGCGCTCGAGCTTGAGGTTGCCCTCGTGGGCCTTCTGGTGCACGAGCATCTCGTGGCCGTAGGGGTCCAGCGGCTCGTCGTGCACGGTGCTCATGAGCGTCGTCCAGGCGGCGGGCCCCTGGAAGCCGAACTCCGCGACGAAGCGCGGGTTCCACTCGCGGTAGGCGGTGTAGTCCTTCTGGTTCCAGACGTCCCAGATGTGGACGGTGCCGTCGGTGTCGACGTTGGGGTGGAGGTAGTCGTCGAACGAGTAGGGGCTGCCGGGCGTGTAGACGCGGCTCGGGTCGAGCTCCGCGAGGATCGCCGGGAACAGCTCCCGGTAGTAGCCGTTCCCCCACGTGCGGCCCGCGAGCCGCGGGCGCCAGCCCCACTCGGCGAACGCGACGATGTTCTCGTTGTTGCCGTTCCAGACCACGAGCGACGCGTGCGGCGACAGCCGCGTGACGGCCTCGCGCACCTCCGCGCGGACCTCCGCGGCCAGCCACTCCTCCTCCGCGTACGCGGCGCAGGCGAACAGGAGGTCCTGCCAGACCAGCACGCCGCGCTCGTCGCACAGCTCGTAGAAGTCCTCGGACTCGTAGATCCCGCCGCCCCAGACGCGCAGCAGGTTCATGTTCGCGTCGAGCGCGTCGTCGATGCGGCGGCCGTAGCGCTCGCGCGTCATCTCGGTGAGGAAGGCGTGGTCGGGGATCCAGTTGGCGCCGCGGATCATCACGAGCTCGCCGTTCACGCGCAGCTCGAACCGGTTGCCGTGCTCGTCGGGCGTGGTGTCGAGGGAGACCGTGCGGAAGCCGACGCGGGTGCGGCGGACGTCGCCCGCGACCTCGACCTCCACGTGGTGCAGCGGCTGGGCGCCGTGCCCGACGGGCCACCAGAGCGCGGCGTCGGGGACGGCCACGACGACGCTGCCGGAGGCGAGCACGTCCGAGGTGGCCGCCGCGAGCTCGCGGCCGTCGCGGGAGACGCGGACGGTGACGGGCACCGAGGCGCGCGCGCCCGACTGCTCGATCTCGACCGCGGTCGTGAGGATCCCGGTGCCGCCGGACACGTCGACGAGCGGGCGCACCGCGGCGATGCGGGCGCCCGACCAGGAGTGGATCCCGATGGGGCGCCAGATGCCGCTCGTCGCGACGTCGATGCCCCAGTCCCAGCCGAAGTTCGACGCGTTCTTGCGCAGCGCGTTGTAGGGGTGGTGGTTCACGTGCGGCAGCGCGCCGCCGTGCTCCGCGGAGAGGCGCTCGGCAGCCTCCACGGGCGCGTCGAACACGACCTCGATGCGGTTCTCGCCGGCGACCAGGAGGTGCCCGACGCTGAAGCGGTAGGACCGGTGCTGGTTGCGGGTCTGCGCGACCACGGTGCCGTTGAGCACCACGGTCGCGAGCGTGTCGAGCCCGTCGGCGACGAGGTCGTGCCGCTCCGAGCCGTCGTCCTGCCAGTCGAACGTGCGCGCGTAGCGCCAGACGGTGCTGCCGATCCACTGCTGCGCGGCCTCGGCGTCGCCGTCGAACGGATCGGTGATGAGGTCGGCGGCCAGCAGGTCGGTGTGCGCGCATCCGGGCACGGTGGCGGGGACGTCGCGGCCGAGGATCCCCTCGGGCGCGGCTCCGGAGACGGCGGTGAGGGTCCAGGGGCCGTCGAGGCTCAGGTGGGGCATGGGGTCCTTCCAGGGTCAGCGCGGCACTGCGCTCCGCCTGCCGGACGACCCGGTCCCAGGCGACCGACCTAGTTTCGTTCCCGACTTAAGTAATGTCAACCGACACGTCGGCGCGCGTCCCGGGACGGGCCCCCGCGTCAGTCCCGCGCGGGCGTCACGAGGCCGAGCGTGCGCGGCGAGAGCTCCTGCTGCAGCACGAGCGCGGCGCCGCCGACGGCCGCGGCATCGGCCACGTGCGCCGACAGCTGCACGCGCACGCGGTGCCGCGACCGGGCGAAGAACCCCGCGTCGAGCCGGCGCTCGACCACCTGCAGGTACAGGCTGCCCGCGGTCTCGAACGACGGGCCGGCGAGCGACAGCGAGTCGAGGTCGAGCAGGTTCGCGAGCGCGATGGCGGCGTCCGCCAGGTGCTCCGCCGACTCCGTGACGAGCTCCACGGCGAGCGCGTCGCCCTTCACCGCGGCGGCCGAGACGGCGGCGAAGTCGGCGAAGGGATCCGCGTCGGCGCTCAGCGCGAAGCCGGCCTCCCGGCCCTGGTCGACGGCCTGCCGCGCGCGCGCCGCCACCGCGGCCGGTCCCGCCAGCTCCTCCGTCGACGGCCCGCGCGGCGCCTGCCCGCGGTGCATGCGCATCTGGCCGAGCTCGCCCGCGTTCGAGCTGGACCCGCGGAAGACCGTGCCCCCGAGCACGATGCCGGCGCCGACGCCCGCGCCCATGTAGATCGTGGAGTGCGCCACCGCGTCGGCGACGTCGCCGCCCCAGAAGTCGCCGATCGCCGCGGCGGTCGCGTCGTTGTCGAGGAGCACCGGAAGCCCCGTCGCGTCGGCGAGGGCGCCGCGCACCGGGTAGCCGCTCCAGCCGGGGAGGGTGGGGGCGTCGAGCACGCTGCCGGCGGCGAGGTCGAGGGGGCCGGGCGCGACCAGGCCGATGCCCGCGACGCGCGTCGGATCCAGGCCCAGCGCCGGCAGGAGCACGTCGATGCGGCGCCCGATGGCGGCGGTCACGTCGTCCGGCGGCGCATCCCGGGCGCCGCGCGTGCGGGTCCGGCCGACGATCGACCCGTTCACGTCGGTGACGACGTAGGTGATCGAGTCGGCGCCGAGCTGCACCCCCACGGCGAAGCGCGCGGTGGGGTTGATCTGCAGCATGACGCGCGGCTTGCCGCCCGTGTACTCGCGCTCGCCGGTCTCCGCGACGATGCCGTCGGCGAGGAGCGCGCGGACGATCTTGGAGATGGTGGCCTGCGTCAGCCCGGTCAGCTCGGCGATCTGCACGCGGCTGATGGGCCCGCGGCTGCGGACCAGGTCGAGGACGAGGCCCCTGCTGGTCGCCGTGGTCAGCGTCACCCGTGGATTGACCACCCGACCCCGCTCTCGTCCCTGCGATCCTAGGGCTCCCCGGCTGTCCGTCCGCGTGCGCGCCGCCGGGGCCTCCCGCCCGATGGGCGATACTGCAACCATGCCCGCCCCCGCGCACCCCGCCGCGCTCGCGGCGCCGACCGTCCCGGAGCCCGTCGGGGCGGGAGCGCTCGAGGCCCCCGCCCCGCCCGGACCCGATGCGCCCGGAGCAGAGCGCCCGTCCGTCGGCCTCGTGGTCGTCCAGCCGCCGCACTCGCACTCGCTCGACCCGTTCTGGGGCGAGCTCGTCCGCGGCATGGAGGAGGCGCTCGACGCCGAGGACCGCACGGTCCTCATGCAGATCGCCCGCGACGACGCCGAGGAGCGCGACATCCACCGGCGGTGGGCCGCGGACCCGGCCATCGCGGGGGTCCTCGTGGTGGACCTCGTCGACCCGGATCCGCGCGGCGCGCTCCTGGTCGAGCTGGGGCTCCCGGCCGTCATGCTCGGCGACGCCGTGGACGCGCACCACACGACCGTGGTCGTCGACGACTCGGCGCCCATGCGCACGGCGATCGGCCACCTGGCAGCGCTCGGGCACCGCCGGATCGGGCGCGTCGGCGGGCGCCCGGAGCTCCGGCACACGCGCTCCCGCGACCGCGCCTTCGACGCCGCCGTCCGGGAGGCGGGCCTCACCGGCCGGACGGTGCACGGCGACTACGCGGCGGCGTCGGGCGCGGAGCTCACGCGGATCCTGCTCGGCGAGGACCGCCGCCCCACCGCGCTCGTCTACGACAACGACGTGATGGCGGTCGCCGGGCTCGCCGCCGCCCAGGCCGCCGGCCTCGACGTGCCGGGTGACGTGTCCCTCCTCGCCTGGGACGACTCGGCGCTCTGCCGCCTCGCGCACCCGCCGATGACGGCGATGCGGCGGGAGATCCAGGACCTCGGGCGCACCGCGGCGGGCGCGCTCCTCGATGTGGTGGCGGGGCGCGGCCGGACCGTCCTGCACGTGGACGCGGCGACGCTCGTCACCCGCGGCACGACCGCGCCCCCGCGCGCGGGCTGACTCCGGCCGGACCGTCGACCGGCGGGCGCCGCACGGCGGACCCGCGTCAGGCGGAGGCGGCCGCGGCGTCGGACGCCGACGCCGACCGCGCGGCGGCGCCCACGAGCGCCGCCGCCCCGGCGGATCCCGCCCGTGCCCCCGCCCGCGCGGGCTGCGCGAGCTCCCGCCGCAGCAGCAGCATCGCGCCGCCGATGGCCGCCGAGTCGCGCGGGCGTTCGGCGAGCACCGCCCGGGTGGGCCGCACGCGCCGCGTGAACACCGAGCGCTCGAGCTCCCCCTGCACGGCCTCCCGGTACACCTCGCCCGCGATCTCGAAGCTCGGGCCGGCGAGCACGACGCGGTCGAGGTCGAACAGGTTCGCGAGCGTCACGGCCGCGCGGCCGAGCCAGCCCGCCGCGGTCCGGACGATGCCGAGCGCCTCGGCGTCGCCGTCGACCGCGGCGCGGGCGACGCGGTCGAACTCCACCTGGGTGGCGTCGAGGGCGCCGGTCAGCCCGAGGCCAGTCCGGAGCCGGGGGACCGCCATGGCGCCGCGGACCACGGCCATGGGCCCGGCGACGCCGTCCACGCACCCGCGGTTGCCGCAGCCGCACGGCGTCCCCGCGGGGTCGAGCGACACGTGGCCGATCTCGAGCCCGTTGCCGGACGCCCCGCGGTAGACCTCGGCGTCGACGACGACCCCGCCGCCGATGCCGCCGGCCATGAAGATCACGCCGTGCGTGCGCCGGCTGCCGCCGTGGTCCGACCCGCTCTCCCCCACGGCCGCCGCGTCGGCGTCATTCGCGAGCAGCACCGGCAGCCCCACGAGCGACTCGAGCACGTCGACGGTCGGGAAGCCGCGCCAGAGCGGCGTGGGGTCGTCGGTCATGAGCGCGCCGGCGTCGCGGTCCTGGGGGCCGTGCGTCGCGAGCCCCACGCCGAGCACGCGGGAGCGGGGCAGCGCCGCCTCGGCGAGCACGCGGTCGACGCCCGCGGCGATGCCGGCCAGCACGTCGGCGGGCGCGCGCGTGGAGGCGCCGGGCAGGTCGGCCCGCGCGATCACGGCGCCCGCGAGGTCGACCACGACGACCGCGCAGGTCGAGCGGTCCAGCTGCACGCCCACCATGGCCCGGGCCGACGCGTCGATCCGCAGCAGCCGGCGGGGCGTGCCGCCGCGGGACTCCCCGCGCCCGACCTCCACCACGAGGC
The DNA here is from genome assembly GCF_979252985.1 of Clavibacter sp. AC415. Taxonomy (NCBI): domain Bacteria; kingdom Bacillati; phylum Actinomycetota; class Actinomycetes; order Micrococcales; family Microbacteriaceae; genus Clavibacter; species Clavibacter sp. AC415. The sequence goes on from NZ_CEEDAR010000015.1 coordinate 189,590, forward strand.
CGTCGGCGATGAGGTCGCGCACCACGTTCGTGATGGTCGCGCCGGTGAGCCCGGAGGCGGCCGTGAGCTCCACCCGGCTCACGGTGCCGCCCGAGCGGATGCAGTCGAGCACGGCGGTGCGCGACGTGAGCCGCGCCGCCCTGTCGGACGGATGGGACATGGGCGACCTCCTGCATCGTCACCCCATCGTGATGCTGAGGTGGTCCGACAATACTTGACACACTTAATTTATCGAGTGAGGATTACCGGCACCGGCCCCTCGGGGCCGCTCTGAGCACTCCCCGGTCACTGCCGACTGTCCGCCTCGAGGCGGGAAAGGAACGACGATGTCCCTCTTCACTCCCTCCGGATCCGCCCGTCGACGGAGGAGGGCCGCCGCCGGCGTCGCCCTCGCCGCCGCCGCCGCGATCGCCCTCACCGGCTGCGGGGCGGGCTCCGGCTCGTCCGCCGCCGACACGCTCGTCGTCTGCACCGGCCAGGCCGGCGACTACCAGCTGAACCTCAACCCCTACTCGCCGTCGTCCATCGGCGGCATCGGCTCGATCTACGAGTCGCTGTTCTTCATCACCAACGTCAACACGAAGGACCCGGTGCCGCTCCTCGGCACCGACTACGCCTGGAACGAGGACGGCACGCAGCTCGACGTCACCCTCCGCGAGGGCGTCAAGTGGTCCGACGGCGAGGACTTCACCGCCGACGACGTGGTGTTCACCCTGCAGATGATCGCCGACACCCCGTCGATCAACTCGACCGGCTTCGACGGCCAGGTCAGCGCCACCGACGACACCCACGTGTCCATCACGTGGGACCACCCGGCGTACGTCAGCCTCCCCAACGTCCTCGGCCGCATGCCGATCGTCCCCGAGCACCAGTGGAAGGACGTCGACCCCGCGACGGACGTGATGAAGGAGCCCGTGGGCACCGGCGCGTTCACCCTCGGCAACTTCAAGGCGCAGGCGTTCACCCTCGCCGCCAACCCCGACTACTGGGACGGCGAGCCCGCGGTGAAGCAGATCCGCTACCTCTCCCTCTCCGGCAACACCGCCGGCGCCGACGCCCTCGCGGCCGGCACCATCGACTGGCAGACGGGCCCGGTGCCCGACATCGCGAACGTCGAGGAGAACTACCCCGGCTACAAGGCCGTCACCATCGGGCAGAACCAGATGGCGCTCATCACGTGCTCCAACGCCGACCTCGGCTGCGCCGGGCCGCAGACCGACCCGGCCGTGCGCCACGCGCTCTACCAGGCGATGGACCGCGACCAGATGAACGCCCTCGCGTTCCAGGGCACCTCGAGCGAGGTCTCCCCGACCTTCGCGCTGCTGCCCACGCAGGAGGACACCATCTCCGCCGACGTCGAGGAGAAGGTCGCCCCGATGAAGGCCGACCCCGAGGGCGCCGCGGCGACCCTCGAGGCCGCCGGCTGGGCCAAGGGCTCCGACGGCATCTACGCGAAGGACGGCGAGCGCCTGGCCCTCACGGTCGAGGTCGTCACCGGCTGGACCGACTACATCACCGCCATCGACACCATGTCGCAGCAGATGAAGGCGGCCGGCATCGAGCTCGACGCCGCGCAGTCCTCCTGGAACGAGTGGACCGACAAGCGCACGAAGGGCAACTACGAGCTGGTCATCGACTCGCTCGGCCAGGGCCCCTCGAGCGACCCGTACTACCTGTACAACAACTTCCTCAGCTCGGCGAACACCACCGAGGTCGGCACCCCGGCGTCCACGAACCTCTCCCGGTTCGCCGACCCCGAGGTCGACGCGGCGCTCGAGGTGCTCGCGGCCACGTCCACGGACGACACCGCGGCCCGCCAGGCGCAGTTCGACATCATCCAGCGCAAGCTCGTCGACGTCATGCCCTACGTGCCGATCATGACCGGCGGCACGACGAGCGAGTACAACGACGCCGGCTTCACGGGCTGGCCGACCGACGACGACCTGTACGCCTTCCCCGCCATCTGGGCCTCGCCGGACAACGCGCAGGTCTTCAAGGCGCTGAAGCCGGCCGGGGAGTAGCCGCATGACCGAGGAGGAGCGCGTGGCCCGGACGGGCGCCGGAGAGGAGGACGGGCGGTGATGTACTTCGTCCGCAAGGCGGGGTTCTACGCGGTGGCCCTCTGGGCCGCCCTGACCCTGAACTTCCTGATCCCCCGGCTCCTGCCGGGGAACCCGGTCGACATCCTGCTGGCGAAGCTGCAGCAGCGCGGGGGCACCATCACCCCCGAGACCCGCCGGGCCTACGAGCTCCTCCTCGGGGGCGACACCTCGCAGCCGCTGATCGCGCAGTACGGGAGCTACCTCGTCAACGTGTTCCGCGGCGACCTCGGGGTGTCGGTCAGCTACTTCCCCGCCCCCGTGTCGGAGGTCATCGGCGGCTCGCTGCCGTGGACCATCGTGCTGGTGGGGCTGTCGACGATCGTCGCGGCGGTCATCGGCGTCACGCTCGGCGCCTTCGTCGGCTGGAAGCCGGGCACCTGGCTCGACTCCCTCGTGCCGGCGACCACGATGCTCGCCGCGGTGCCGTACTTCTGGCTCGCGCTGATCCTCGTGTACGTCTTCGCGACGACGCTGAAGCTGTTCCCCTCGCAGGGCGGCTACGACGTGGTGCTCGACCCGGGCTGGAACGCGGAGTTCATCTCCTCCGCCGTGCAGTACGGGATCCTGCCCGCCGCGACCATCGTCATCGCGTCCCTCGGCGGCTGGCTGCTCGGCATGCGCAACATGATGGTGTCCACGCTCAGCGAGGACTACGTGCTCACCGCGCAGGCCAAGGGGCTCACGCAGGGCCGGATCCTCCGCAGCTACGCGGCGCGCAACGCCGTGCTGCCGTCGGTGGCCGGCTTCGCCATCTCGCTCGGGTTCGTGGTCTCGGGGTCCATCGTCACGGAGCAGGTCTTCTCGTACCCGGGCATCGGGTCGAAGCTCCTCAACGCGGTCACCAACAACGACTACGCGCTCATGCAGGGCATCTTCCTGTTCATCACCCTCGCCGTGCTCGGCGCGAACCTCGTGGTCGACCTCCTCTACGGGATCGTCGACCCGCGCACCCGGGCCCGGGCCTAGGGCGGGAAGGAACGGACATGACCAACATCCAGTCCTCCACGGAGCCGGACGTCGCCCAGGCGACCGAGGGCCTCGCCGCCGCGGCGGCCGAGCGCGGGAAGCCGCCGCGCTCCGCCTGGCGCCTCATGCTGCCGACGATGACCCCGTGGCTCGCCGCGGGCCTCGCGCTCGTCGGCCTCATCGCCCTGTTCGGCCTCATCGGGCCCCTGCTGCTGCAGGACCCGACGACGATCCGCGACTCCGGGCTCCAGCCGCCGAGCTGGGAGCACCTGCTCGGCACCACCCAGACCGGGCAGGACGTGCTCGCGCAGCTGGCCTACGCCACGCGCGGCTCGCTGCAGATCGGCCTCCTGGTCGGGGTGCTCGCCACCGTCCTCTCGGCGTTCTTCGGCATCTTCGGCACCTACGTCGGCGGCTTCGCCGACGAGGCGTTCTCGCTGCTGTCCAACGTCTTCCTCGTGATCCCCGGCCTCCCGCTCGTGATCGTCATCTCCGGCTTCGTGCCGCGCGAGTCCCGGGGCCTCTGGACCATCGCGGTGGTCCTCGCGGTCACCGGCTGGGCGGCCTCCGCCCGGGTCCTCCGCGCCCAGACGCTCTCCATCCGCACCCGCGACTACGTGGCCGCCAGCCGCGTCGCCGGGGAGCGGGCGTGGCGCGTCATCGCGGTGGAGATCCTGCCGAACCTGCTGCCGGTGCTCGCGAGCCAGTTCGTGTTCGCGGTCATCGCGGCGATCCTCGGCGAGGCGGGCCTGTCCTTCCTCGGCCTCGGGGCGTCGAACTCCTCGACCCTCGGGACGATGCTGTTCTACGCGCAGAACGGGTTCGCCCTGTCGCTCGGCGCCTGGTGGTGGTTCGGGCCTCCCGGGCTCCTCATCGCCCTGTTCGGCACCGGGCTCTCGCTCATCAACTTCTCGATCGACGAGATCATCAACCCCAAGCTGAAGAACGTGCGCCTGCACCGCAAGCGCGCACGCCTCGCCAGCCGCCTCGAGCGCAGGAAGGCCGCCTCATGACCGCCACCGTCCCCACCGCCCGCACGGGCGGCGCCCCCGGCGGCGGGAGGTCGAGCGTCCTGACGGTCGAGGACCTCACGGTCGTCTACGAGACCGAGAACCCGGTCACCGCCGTCAAGCACGCGTCGTTCACGCTCGCACCCGGGGAGATCCTCGGCCTCGCCGGGGAGTCCGGCTGCGGCAAGACCACGCTCGCCTACGCCATCAACCGCCTGCACCGGCCGCCGGCCCGCATCGCGTCGGGCTCGGTGACCTTCCACGACCGCGGCGGCGAGGACGTCGACCTGCTGGCCCTCGGCGACGAGGAGCTGCGGGCCTTCCGCTGGTCGAAGCTCTCGATGGTGTTCCAGGGCGCGATGAACGCCCTCAACCCCGTCACGAGCGTCCGCGCCCAGCTCGACGACACGCTCCGGGCCCACCGACCCGGCATGTCGAAGGCCGAGCGTCGCGCCCGCTGCGCCGAGGTGCTCGAGCGCGTGAGCGTCGACCCGGCCCGCCTCGCGTCGTTCCCGCACGAGCTCTCGGGCGGCATGCGGCAGCGCGTGATGATCGCGATGGCGATGCTCCTCGAGCCGCAGATCATGATCATGGACGAGCCGACGACCGCGCTCGACGTGGTCGTGCAGCGCGACATCCTGCGCGAGATCGTGCGGCTGCGCGACGAGCTCGACTTCGCCGTCGTGTTCATCACCCACGACCTCCCGCTGCTGCTGGAGATCAGCGACCGGATCGCCGTCATGCTGCGCGGCGAGATCGTCGAGCTGTCGAGCGCGGAGGAGATCTACCGCGCGCCCCGGCACGAGTACACGAGGAAGCTGCTGCGCTCGTTCCCGAGCCTCAGCGGCGAGCGCGGCGCGTTCATCCGCAGCGGCGAGGACATGGAGGAGGCGCGATGACCCGCGTGTCGGTGACCGACCTGACGAAGGACTTCTCGATCCGCAAGGGCGTGGGGCGGCAGGCGTTCCGCGCCGTCGACCGCGTCTCGTTCGACCTCCTGCCCGGCCGCACGGTCGCGCTCGTGGGCGAGTCCGGATCCGGCAAGTCCACCATCGCCCGCATGCTCGCGAAGCTGGAGAAGCCCACCTCGGGGCGCATCGACGTGGGGCTCGACGACGGCACGCCCGTGGTCGGGGTCGCTGTACCGGCGGCACGTGCAGATGGTGTTCCAGGACCCGTTCGCGTCGCTCAACCCGTTCCACTCGGTCGAGCACCACATCGCCCGGCCGCTCCTGCTGCACCAGCGCACGCGCGGCCAGGCGCAGACGCACCAGCGGGTGCTCGAGATGCTCGAGCGCGTGAACCTGACCCCGGCGGAGGACATGGCCGCGCGTCGGCCGCACGAGCTGTCCGGCGGGCAGCGGCAGCGCGTGGCGATCGCCCGGGCTCTGGCGCCGGGCGCGCAGGTGGTCATCGCGGACGAGCCCGTGTCGATGCTCGACGTGAGCATCCGGCTGGGCGTCCTCAACCTGATGGGCCGGCTGCAGCGCGAGGACAACCTCGCCGTGCTCTACATCACCCACGACCTGGCGACGGCCCGGCACTTCTCGGACGAGATCCTCGTGCTCTACAAGGGCCGCGTGGTGGAGCGGGGGCCGAGCGACCAGGTGATCCTCGACCCGCACCACGACTACACGAAGCTGCTCGCGCTGGCGGCGCCGGATCCGGAGCGCCTCGGCAAGGTCGTGTCCGACGAGGCCGTGCCCGACCGCGCGGGCCTCGACGGGAGCGTCTGCTACAACCACCACTCGGGCGAGTGGGAGGGCGTCGGCGATCCGGTGGGACGCGCGGTGCGCGCCGGCTGACCGGCGCCGCGCACGACGGAGGGCCCCGACGATCCCGTCGGGGCCCTCCGTCGTGCGCTCGGCCTAGGCGGAGACGGCCGCGGTGTTCCGGGCGATGTGCGCGTGGAACGCCTGCAGCCACGACAGGAGGAACTCCTCCGTGCCGGCGTCGGAGATGGCGCCCTCGGGCGAGATGAGGCCCTCGGTGCTCTGGATGTACGCCTCGGGCTGCGAGAGCTCGGGCGACGCGAGGAACGACAGGATGCTGCGCAGGTGCTGCTGCGCGACGGCCGTGCCGACCGCGCCGATGGACGTGCCTATGACGGCGCTCGGCTTGCCCTGGAACGCGTTCTCGCCGTAGGGGCGGCTCGCGAAGTCGAGGGCGTTCTTGAGGACGCCGGGCACGGAGCGGTTGTACTCGGGCGTGACGAGCATGATCGCGTCGGCGTCCTGGATGGCCTGCTTGAAGGCGTTCGCGGTCTCGGGGAAGCCGCCGTCCATGTCGGCGCTGTAGAACGGCAGCGGCGCGATGGGGATCTCGGTGAGCTCGAGGCCCGCCTGCGCGCCGAGGCGCTCGAGGGCCGCGGCGAGGGCGCGGTTGATGGAGGTGGACGAGAGGCTGCCGACGAGGTAGCCGACGCGGTAGGTGGTGCTCATGGTGTGCTCCTTCTCGCACGGATCATTTCCATGCGCGCGCATCGACCCTAGCGCCGACGGATGCGCACCTCCTCCACGCCCACGGCGTCCTCGGTTCCTGCACAGCGCGCGCCGAGGATCGGCGGACGAGGAGTCGCGGATGCTACGTTGAAGGAGTCAGCGCCCCCCAAGGCTAGAGCCCACGGCTTCCCGAAACGAGGGGGGCCTTTCCATGCCGGGAGCAGGTGATCCATGGACAAGCCGCACCTCAGCCTGGCCGCCCCACGCGAGCTGCTGCGTTCACGCGGGCTCGAGCTCGCCTCCGACGAGGAGACCGACCGCGCGCTCTACGATCGCGGCTACTACCGCATCAGCGGATACGCGAGGCAGTTCCAGGTCGACCCACGGGATGCGCGGAACGACTTCGTCCCGGCACCTCCCTCCATCACATCCTCGAGCTGATGGACCTGGACGAGGAGCTGCGCAAGCTCCTCCTCTCCGGCCTGACCGAGGTGGAGCTCAGCGTCCGGTCGCGATTCGCCCATGAGGCCGGCAGGCGTCCTCGGGCTCGGACGCCTTCTACCTGCGACCGGAGAGCTACCTCCGCATAACCCCCGACCTGGATTCCCACGTGACGAGCATCGAGCGGGAGCTGCTGCCGCCCGTCAGTCACCGTCAACCGCTGACCGCACTGGAGACGATCTCTCGGCGGTCCCCGTCTGGGTCGCCATCGAGATGGTCGGCTTCGGGGGTCCTGGCGCGCATGGTGCAGTACCTCGGCGACTCCACTCCCGCTCGGCTCACCGCGCAGTCCCTGTCGCTCCCGTGGACGGGCTTCCAACCCACGATCCATGCGCTCGCGGTGCTCCGCAACGCCTGCGCGCATCACGCGCAGCTCTGGCACCGACGCTCGAACATCGTGGCGGCACCCGAGAGGAAGGACCTGCGGAACGAGCGGGCGTACGCCCGGAACGATGGATCCATCTACGCCACGATCATCGCGCTCGCAAGCGCTACACGCGAGCACTCGACCGGCAGAGCCCCTTCGGCGACCGCGTGGACGAGCTCCTCGACAGGAATGCATCGTTCGCGGACGGGATCTGCTTCCCCTCCGCTCGGTGACCTCCGCCGTCGCGTGGTGCCCGGAGGCGCGTCCTACCCCAGAAGCACCTCCCACGTGCGCAGGGACGGCCCGAGCGCGTGGCGCGGGAGGACGTCGGGGCCGCAGGCGCGCGAGCCGAGGCCGTGCTGGGCGTCGTCGAGGATCAGGTGCAGGCCGTCGGGCGCGGGCAGCTCGTGCGGGTGGCCGACGTCCGTCGATCCGCTGCGGGGTCCAGCGGCTGAGCTGGAAGCCCGCGCGGTGGCCGGACGCGTCCGGGAGGGTGGTCACGGTGAGCGGGGTCATGGACCCGTCGCCGACGAGGAGCGAGCGCAGCTCCGGCCGGTGGCCGGTCTCCTGCGGGCGCGCGTACTCCACGGACAGGCCGTCGACGCTCGACGAGAACCGGCCGACGCGGACCGCGGAGCGGCTGTCCGGGTACGACTCGCCGGGACCCGTGCCGTGCCAGGAGACCGGATGGTCCGCGAGCTCCAGCGGCAGGTCGATGCGCACGCCGACCCGCGGCCACGTGCAGTCCCATACGCCGAACGGCACGACCTCGGTTGCGAGCAGCAGGCCGCGGTCGGTCGCGCGCCAGCGGAACGCGACGTCCGCGCCCGCGCCGCTGTGCGCCGCCTGCACCCGCACCCGCCGCTCGAGGCCGTCGGCCGTGCGGGCCACCCCGAGCAGCCGGTGGGTGAGGCGGTGGAGGCCGCGCTCGCGCCAGCGGTCCGCCGACGGCGGCGTCTCCTCGGCGCCGCGGCCGCGGGTGAGCTCCGGCTCCGCCAGCTCGTAGGAGCCCTGGCCGGCGCCCCGGTCCGTTCTCGGTGGGGCGCGCGCCACAGCTCGAGGCGCGGGCCGCGGACGGGCACGCCGTGCCAGCGCACCAGGTCGCCGCGCGCATCGAACCGCCCGACGCCGAGCGCGTCGCCGCGCCAGCCCCCGGTGGTTCGCGAGCGGACCGTGGGCCGGTCGCGCACGAGGGCCTGGTGCCGCGCGACCACGTGGCCCGCCTCCGCCCAGGGCGCGTCGCGACGCGTGACGACCTGCACGGTGAGGTGCGCCTCCTCCGCGTGCCCCGCGGCGCGCGCCTCCTCGGGGAGCCGGAGCGTCACGGCGTCCCCGGCGTCGAGCGCGGGCGTGCTCGAGGACCCCGCGGGCAGCCTGCCGGCCGTCGTGGTCGAGGATCCAGACCAGGTCGACGTCCTCGGTCGTCGCGCTGTGCCGCCGGTTCTCGACCCGCACGGTGGTGCCGTCGGCGGCGACGCGAACGCGCACGGGGGCGATCACCGCGGACAGCTCCGCGAGGCCCGGTGTGGGGGTGCCGTCGGAGAGCAGCAGGCCGTCCATCACGAACGGGCCGTCGTGCACGGGCTCGCCGAAGTCGCCGCCGTAGGCGTGGAACGGGCGGCCGTCGGACGTGCGCGCCCGCAGCCCGTGGTCGCGCCACTCCCAGACGAAGCCGCCGTGGAGGCGCGGCCAGCGGTCGATCGCGTCCTCGTAGTCGGCGAGGGATCCGGGTCCGTTGCCCATCGCGTGCCCGTACTCGCAGAGGATGAAGGGCTTCGCCCGCTGCGAGGCGCCCGTCGCGCCGGTCGTCTCGTGGATGCTCGCGACCGGGGTGCCGCAGACGGAGTCGATCTCCTCGAGCGTCGGGTACATGCGCGAGTACACGTCGGTGTGCTCGCCCGTGAGGTCGCCCTCGTAGTGCACGGGCCGCGTCGGGTCGGAGCGGCGCACCCAGGCCGACATGGCCGCGATGTTCCGGCCGGTGCCCGACTCGTTGCCGAGGGACCACATCACGATCGACGGGTGGTTCCGGTCGCGGCCCACCGTGCGGCCGATGCGGTCGAGGTAGGCGTCCCGCCAGCGCGGGTCGTCGGACGGGTTGCCGTGCCACTCGACGTCCCAGAAGCCGTGCGCTCTCCAGGTCGCACTCGAGCACGACCCAGAGGCCGAGCTCGTCGGCCAGGTCCAGGAGCCGCGGGTGCGGCGGGTAGTGGGAGGTGCGGATGGCGTTCACGCCGCTCCGCTTCATCAGCTCGAGGTCCGCCCGCGCCTCCGCCTCGTCGAACACGCGGCCGCGCTCCGGGTGGGACTCGTGCCGGTTGACGCCGCGGAAGGTGAGGGCGGCGGCCGTCGACGAGGAGGGCGTCGCCGTCGATGCGCACGGTGCGGAAGCCGATGCGCAGGGTCGCGGTCTCCCCCGGCGACGCGACGGTCGCGTCGTAGAGGCGGGGCAGCTCGGCGCTCCACGCGTCGACCGCGGGGATCGCGAGGGGCGCGACGTCGGCGGCGGTCGCCCACGTCGCGCGGATGCCGAGCCCGGGCACGCGCACCTCCACCGGGAAGGCGCCGTCCACCTGCACCTCGAGGAGGCCGGAGCCGTCGACCGGGTCGCGGGGGTCGGCGCGCACGCGCACGTCGTCGAGGGCGTCGGCGGGGCGGGCGAGCAGCTCGACCGAGCGGAAGATCCCCGGGAGCCACCACTGGTCCTGGTCCTCGAGGTAGGAGGCGGCCGACCACTGGTGCACCCGGATCCCGAGGCGGTTGACCCCGGGCACGAGGAGGGCCGTCACGTCGAGCTCCGTGGTGAGGCGGCTGCCGGTGGTCCAGCCCGCCTCGACGCCGTTGACCCAGAACGTGGCGAGCCCCTCGATCCCGTCCGTGCGCAGCAGCACGCGCGCGGCGTCGGCGAACGACGCGGGCAGCTCGAAGGCCGCGCCGGCGCTCACCCGTGGGGTTCGCGTCGGGCACGTGCGGCGGGTCGATCGGGAACGGGTACTGCAGGTTCGTGTACGGCGGGGGCGCCGTGCCCGTGCAGCACCCAGTGGGAGGGCACGGGCAGCGTCGTCCAGCCGGCCGCGTCGAGGGCGGCGTCGTCGAGGGCGGGATCCGCCACCTCGGGCGGCCCGTCCGCCGGGTCGACGGGCGCCTCGGGCAGCAGCCGGAATCGCCAGTCGCCGTCGAGGGCGTGCACGGGCGCGTCGGTCGCGAACCGGGCGCGCGGCGGTAGCCGGTCCGCGGGATCCGGGGGCGACGTCGTCGAGGTGGGACATGCGGGTCCTTCCGGGCGGGGCGGGCGGGCGGATGCCGGGCGGGGCGGGTGCCGCGCGGTGTCGCGCGGATGCCGGGCGGTTCCGGCGGGTGACGTGCGGGGTCCGGCGGACGCGCTCAGGCGAGCGCGGCCAGCCCCGCCAGCAGCGCCGCGCGGTCGGCGACGACCGTCACGTCGGGGTGCCGCTGCAGGATCGACGCGGGCACCTCCTCGGTGACCGGCCCCGCGAGCGCGCGCGCGAGGGCGTCGGCCTTCGCGGCGCCCGACGCGACGAGCAGGATGCGCCGGGCCGACATGATCGTGGCGATGCCCTGCGTGATGGCGCGCGGACGGCACCCGCGCGGGGTCCCCGTCGAAGTACCGCGCGTTGTCGCGCCGGGTCGCGGCCGCGAGCTCCACCACGCGGGTCGTGCCGGTGGACGGCGAGCCCGGCTCGTTGAAGCCGAGGTGCCCGTTGGCGCCGATGCCCACGATCTGGAGGCCCGCGCCGCCGAGCGCGCGGATCCGCCGCTCGTGCTCGGCCGCGGCGGCGTCCGGGTCGGCGGCGGTCCCGTCGGGCACGACGACGCGCGCGTCGGGCACGCCCAGCGGCCCGGCGACGCGCGCCCGCACGAAGGAAGAGGCACGACTTCTCGGGTGCCCGGCCGGCAGCCCCACGTACTCGTCGAGCGCCACGAGCGCGATGCCCGCGACCGCGAGCGCGCCGTCCGCGTGCCGCCGGGGCGAGCTCCGCGTACAGCGGCTCGGGGCTCGACCCGGTGGCGACGCCGAGCACGCCCTGCGGGCTCACCGGCGAGGAAGGCCTGCACCACGTCGGCCGCCGCGGACCCCAGGGCGGCCCGGTCGTCCACGGCCCGGACGCGGGGCGCGCGCGTCGACGCGGCCGTCACTTCAGGGCGCCCTTCGCGATGTCGCCGATGAACTGCTTGGCGCCGATGAGGAACACGATGATGAGCGGGATCACCGCGAGCAGGGCGCCCGCCATGACCATGCCGTAGTCCTTGCCGCGGGCGCTGTTCAGCTGGCTCATCGCCACCTGCAGCGTCAGCGTGCCCGGGTCGTTGAGCACGATGAGCGGCCAGAGGTAGTCGTTCCACGCGGCGATGAAGGTGAAGATCCCGAGGAAGCCGAGGCCCGGCCGGATGAGCGGCAGGCACACCGTGAGGTACTGCCGGAAGAACCCGGCCCCGTCGATGCGGGCCGCGTCGATGAGCTCGTCGGGCACGCTCGAGACGATGAACTGCCGCAGCCAGAAGATGCCGAACGCGTTCGCGGCGGCGGGCACGATGAGCGCCTGCAGCTGGCCGACCCAGCCGAGGTTGATCATGGTCACGAACTGCGGGATCACCGACAGCTGCGCGGGCAGCATGAAGGTCACGAGCAGCAGCGCGAAGAGCGGGCGGCGGCCGGGGAACTCGTACTTCGCGAACGTGAACGCGGCGATCGAGTTCGAAGAACAGCACCAGCACCGTGATGGAGACGGCCACGATGACCGTGTTCATGAGCGACCCGCCGAAGTCGATCGTGCGGAACACCGCCTGGATGTTCTCCCACAGGTAGGGCCCGGGCACGAGCACCGGCGGCGACTTGTAGATGTCGCTCGTGGTGTTGCTCGCCATGACGACGAGCCAGTAGAGCGGGAACAGGCTTGACGATGGACCCCGCGAACAGGACCCCGTGCAGGATCACCCGACCGGGCGGCAGCTGGCGGCGCCCGGCGGGACGGCCGGTGCGCTCGTCGCGCGGGCGCCCGGAGGCCTGGTCGGCGATGCGGGCCGCGGCGGAGCCCGCCGCGTGGACGGTCGTGCTCATGCGCGGTGTCCCTTCCTACGTGCCGGGCGCCTTCGCGACCTTCTCCTTCTTCTCCGACCCGAGCCGGAAGCTGATGATGGAGAAGATCACCACGAGCAGGAAGACGCGCCACGCGATGGCGGCGCCGTAGCCGAAGCGGTTGTAGTTGAAGGCCTGCTGGTAGAAGTACAGGACGGTCGTGAGGCCGGCCTGGCCCGCGCCGCCCGAGTTCGGGTTGGTGGTGCTGGAGGAGGCCGTGAGGACCTGCGCCTCCGTGAAGCTCTGCAGGCCCGTGATGGTCGAGACCACCAGCACGAAGAGGATCGTGGGGCGCAGCAGCGGCAGCGTCACCGACCAGAAGGTGCGGATGGCGCCGGCGCCGTCGAGCTTGGCGGCCTCGTAGACCTCCGTGCCGATGGCCTGCATGCCGGCGAGGAAGATGATCGCGTTGTAGCCCGTCCACTGGTACGTGATGAGGACGGCGATGGTCACCTGGATCGCCCACGGCGTGGAGAGCCACGGCACGCCGTCGAGGCCGATCGCACGGAGGCCCGCGTTCACGAGCCCGAAGCTGTCGCCGAAGATGGAGCCGAAGAGCACGGCCATGGCGACCACCGAGGTCACGTTCGGCACGAAGTAGCTGATCTTGTAGAAGGTGCTGAGGCGCTTCGCCGAGTTGAGCATGGCGGCGACGACGACCGCGATGGCCATCATCGGGAACGTCGACAGCGCGAAGATGATCAGCGTGTTGCGGATCGACAGCCAGAAGGCTGGCGTCGGCCGCGAGGGCCTGGAAGTTGGCGAGCCCCACCCACTCCGCGGTGCCGAGCCCGTTCCAGTCCTGGAACGAGAGCACGAGCGAGTAGAGCGCCGGGAACAGCCCGAAGACGAGGAACAGCAGGAAGAACGGCGCGATGGCGACGTAGTACGGCCACGTGCGGCGGATGCCGCGGGTGCCGGCGGCCCCGCGGGAGCGCGCGGGGCCCGGGGCACCCGCGCCCGCCCGGGAGGACGCGCGCAGGCGCCCGCCCGGGCGGACGACGGTGGGGATCACTGCTTCGCGGTCTTCAGCGCGGCCTCGCCCGCGGCGACGGCGTCGGTCCACGCCTGCGCCGGGTCCTTGCCGAGCGACGTGACGTTCTGCAGCTCGGTGACGAACGCGGCCTGGACCTGGTTGTCGTAGGGGCTGACGTAGGCGGTGGGCATCTCGGCGGCGGCGTCGGCGAAGACCCCGACGGTGGACTGGCCGCCGAAGAACTCGTCGCCCTGCTGCAGCTCCGGGGAGTCGTAGGCGGCGGTGGCCGAGGGGAAGATGCCCTTGTCGGCGTACGCGGTGACCTGGTTGTCCTCGCTCAGCACGTCCTTGATGACCGCGAACGCGGCCTCCGGGTCCTTCGTGCCGGCGGGGATGGAGAGGAACGAGCCGCCGATGTTGGCGGGTCCCCCGGGCATGGGCGCCACGCGCCAGTCGCCGGACGTGTCCGCCGTCGCGCTCTTGAGGTCCGCCTGGTACCAGGAGGCGCCGAGGAGGGCGGGGAGGGATCCGTTGGTGATGGCGGATGCCCAGTCGGGGCTGCCGTCGGTCACGTTGGCCGTGAGGCCGTCCTGGTAGGCGAGCACCGCGCGGTCCCACGCCTCCTTGATCTCGGGGGCGTCGCCCGTGAAGTCGCCGGACTCGTCGACGAAGCGGGTGGTGCCCTGGCCGATGGACTTGGTGAACACGTCCGACGCGTCGACGAAGATCGCGCCGCCGGTCGCGTCCTTCAGCTTCTTGCCGAAGGCGAAGTAGTCGTCCCAGGTGGCGGTGGCCGCGGCCACCTCCTCGGGCTCGCTGGGGAGGCCGGCCGCGGCGAACACGTCGGCGCGGTAGTAGAGGGCGGTGGGGCCGATGTCGATGGGGAGGCCGATGAGGTCGCCGTCCTCCCGTCGTCGCCTCCTTGAGCTTCCACGCCGGGTACTGGTCGACGATGTCCTGCGCGCCCAGGTCGTCCAGGTTCTCGAAGAGGCCGTCCTCGCTGAGGAAGTACGGCATGTCCTCGCCCTTGACGCCCGTGACGGAGGGCAGGCCCGAGCGGCCCGTGAACGTCGTCACGAGCTTCTGCTTGAAGTCGCCGCCGATGGTCGAGACGTTGAGCGTGGTGCCGGGCACCACGTCCGGGAACGTGCCGAGCACCGTCTGGCTGAGGCCGTCCTGGCGAGAATCCACAGGTCGAGAGCTCGCCGCCGGCCGAGGATCCCGACGACGACGAGCAGGAGGCGAGGACCGGCGCGACGAGCGCGAGGGTCGCGACGCCGACGACGAGGCGCCGGGCACGGGTGCGGCGGGCGGGGTGGTGGGACATGGTGGTTCTCGTTATCGGTGGGGTGGGGCGGAGGGGCGGGCGGGGGGATCCGGGGTACGTGGGCGTCAGGCGAGGAGCCGGGCGCCGTCGGGGGTGGTCGAGGGCGTCGGCGAGGTAGTCGTAGCGGCCGGGCTCGGCGGCGTCGGGGCGGGCGCGCGGCCAGGGAACGAGCTCCGCGAGCCGCGGGGCGCCGGACGCGCCGCCGGGGCGGGTGACCGTGATCCCGGCCACCAGGCACGCGAAGTCGACGCGCTGGGTCAGCGTCCAGGGCGCGGCGGCGGAGGCGGCGAGCGCCGCCCCGAACACGTCGCCCGCACCGGTCGCGTCGATGGCGCGGACGGCGAGCGGCGGGCGCACGACCTCCTCTCCGCGGGCCGCGTCGACGGCGACGACGCCGTGCGACCCGGAGGTGACGACGCTGAGCGGCACGCGCGGGCGGCGAGCGCGCGGGCGGCGCCCACGGCGGAGTCGGCGCCCGTGTAGGCGGCGGCCTCGAGCTCGTTCGGCAGGAAGGCGTGGCGCTCGTCGAGCTGGTCGAGGATGGCGGGGTCCCAGCGCTCGGACGGGTCCCAGCCGACGTCGGCGTAGACGTCGGTGCCCGCGGCGGCGGCGCGGCCGACCCAGGAGCTGCGGTGCGGGTCGAGATGGACGAGCGCCGCGGCGGCCGCCGGCACGTCGCCGGGGATCAGCTCGTCGGAGCCGAGCGGGCACGGCACGCCGCCCGTGACGAGGGCCCGGTCGTCGTCGTAGCCGAGGGAGGCGGTGACGGGCAGCGCCCAGTGGTCGAGCGTCACGAGGTGGTCGAGCGCGATGCCCTCGGCGGCGAGGGCGCCAGCGGAGCCAGGTGGAGAAGGGATCCCGGCCGACGGCGGCGGCGATGGCGGTCGGCACGCCGAGGCGCGCGCCGGCGAGGGCGAAGTTGGCGATGCCGCCGGGGCCGTGGCCGAAGGACGACGTCCAGATCTCGTGGCCGGGCCGCGGGCCGCCCGGCAGCTCGCCGAACACGACGTCCGCGAACAGCTGGCCGACGACCAGCAGGCCGGCGGACCGCTCGGGGCGGGGTGCTGCGGACACTCGGGACCTCTGCTTCGTCGGGTGGCGCCGTGCGGGACGGCGAGCGGTGGGGGTCCGCCGACGGCGACGCTGCCGGCGGGACCGGGTCGACGGGAGCCGTCGACCGGTAGTGACGTTTCTAGCCCATGTGAGCACATGGATGGAAGACTTTGATTATTACAAGATTGTTTCTGCTCGATCCTGCGCGCTAATGTTGCCACTCCATGAGAGACGCCCGAGAGTTCGTGATCCTCGACCGACTGCGCGCCACCCGCAGCGCGACGGTCGCCGAGCTGGCTGAGGCCGCCGGCACGAGCGACGCGACCATCCGCCGCGACCTGGCGCGCCTCGACGAGCAGGGGGCGCTCCGCCGCACCCACGGCGGCGCCGTGCTCGTGGAGGCCGACGCGCCCTTCGCCGAGGTTGAAGCGGCGCACGAAAAACGCGAAAGCGTTTCACGATAAATGCGAAAACATCTCTTGACACTGCACGAGGAACGGTTAATAGTCAAGTTTTCGATAACCGTCTTAAGGAGATGAACATAACA